>NZ_PNDP01000026.1:0-10584 GCF_005886415.1 Pseudoalteromonas sp. S327
TCGGCAAGGCAGAGCCTATGAAGTGTGGTTATTCCCCATAAATAGGCGATAACGCAGCATAAATGCCAAACATGCGCTGCCCTTCGGGTTCTGCCTAGGGGCGATAAACTCTTTGTTACTCGGTTTTTACTTAGCCCACTAGGTTACAAACCTCGCGCCGCGATTTAATCGCCCCTAGATTGAACAAATTTCAATCCGCAAAGATCAGCACGCCCTAACCTAAGCCAAGCGTAATAAACCAATATTGGATGATTACTTTAACTCACTTTTAGCTTTAGGCTATTAAAAAATTTAAACACTAGGGGATTAATTTAAAGTGCTACACGTTAGTTGTTTGTAGCACTGATAAAGCTAAGCTACCTGATCAGATTCAGCGCTTGAACACGGGCAGTTATCGTCATTTTGTTTAAGGCATTGTTGGTAATTAAACCAATGAGCCACAGCAATAAACGCCGAGCCTATTGCTCAGCACGTTGTGCAAGTACACCTTGAAGACTTAGAAATTGAAAGTGAGGTTGAGCTTACTTTTGCTCCTAGTGCAATTACTTGGCTTGGTATTGCGCAAGAGGAAGAAGAAGACGATCACGACCACTAATTTCACTCTTTAAAAAAGAGTACTCCCTGAAGGTTGGCGTTTTAATGCCAACCTTTTTTTATTCACATTTTGTAACAGACCTTTTATCGCAAGTGCATCGCTATTTATAACCTTATTGTTATGATGTAACAGCTATTAATATAGGATGTAATCCCATGAAAAAATTAACAACATTGGCGCTTGCCTTGGCTGCGGTTATTGCACCGAGCGTATCGGCCTATGAAACTAAAGACACTCGCTTACTACGCTTTCCTGATATTCATAACCAAAACGTGACCTTTGTTTACAGCGGCGATATTTATATTGCTAATACACAAACCGGCGAAAGCAAACGTTTAACCGACCACATTGGTTTTGAAACATTTCCTAAGTTTTCTCCTGATGGTAAGCGTATTGCGTTTTCGGCTGAGTATAACGGCAGCCGCCAAGTTTATGTAATTAACAGCGATGGCTCAGGCCTTAAGCAGCTTACATACTACAACGATGTTGGCCCAATGCCGCCGCGTGGTGGCTTTGATTACCGCGTTTTAGATTGGACCGCCGATGGTAAAAATGTGGTGTTTAGAGCAAACCGCACACCATGGGGAAAACGTATGGGTCGCCCTTATATGGTCCCTGCCGACGGTGGCCTTGAGCAACCTTTAGCTATTCCAGAAACAGGCGGCGGTATGCTCTCACCGGATGGTAGCAAGTATGTTTATACGCCCATTGACCGTGAGTTTCGTACTTGGAAACGCACCCGTGGCGGGCGCGCGCAAGACGTATGGATTTACGATTTAGAAAATAACACTTCAGAGCAACTTACCACTAACCGTGCAACCGACCAGCAACCTACCTGGGTTGGCGACAATATTTATTTTGTATCTGACCGTGATTACACACTAAACCTTTACCAATATCGCAAAGGCAGTGAGCCTAAAAAGCTCACCAACTTTAAAAACTTTGACGTACTTTGGCCCTCAGCAGGCCCTAATGCGGTTGTTTACGAAAACGGCGGTTACTTATATCGCTTTGACGCAAAAACACAAAAAAGCACTAAGCTGAGCATTAACATTGCAGGTGTGCGCCAATACGCTATGCCGTACAGCAAAAATGTAAGCGACTTTATTGATTCTATGTCGATTTCTCACGATGGCAAACGTGCTGTATTTACAGCCCGTGGCGAGCTGTTTAGTGTACCTGTTAAACAAGGCCCTACGCGTAACTTATCGTACACAGATAAGAGCCGTGAAATAGACGCAAGCTGGTCGCCAAATGGGCGTTACATTGCTTACATGAGCGATGAAAGCGGCGAGTACGAAATTTACCTAAAAGATCGCAGTAAAAATAATGCCATTAAACAACTCACTAGTAATGGCACTATTTGGCGCTTTACGCCTATTTGGTCACCCGATAGCACTAAGCTGTTGTTTGCAGATAAAAACCACACACTGTGGTGGTTAGATGCAAAATCGGGCAAGCAACACAAAATTGATACCGGCATTTACGACGAAGACGGCATTACTCAGTATACGTGGTCGCCTAACAGCCAAGACATTGTGTATGTTAAAAATAACGAAAACCGTTATGCCTCACTGTGGCACTACAACCTTAAAAAAGAAAAAGTAACGCGCCTAACAGACGAAATGAGTAACGAGCAAAACCCAACCTTTTCGCCAGATGGCCAATACCTTTACTTTAGCTCTGAGCGCGACTTTAACCTTGCGTTTAGCAGCTACGAGTTTGACTACATGTTTAACCGCGCCACCCGTATTTATGCGGCTGCAGTAAACGACAGTGTTAAACCGCTTATTGCCTTACAAAGTGATGAAACCACGATTGTAAAAGACGATGACGACGAAAAAGAAGGCGACAAAAAAGTTAAAAACGCACTGCAAAGCAACGACTTTATGCAACGTGTTACCGCGCTTAATGCTCCTGCTGGCGATTACCGTGGCTTAACCGCAGTAAAAGACGGCGTACTGACGCTTGCTAATGGCGGATTACAACTTATAGGCACCGAACACGATAGCGAGCTAGAAACCGTGGCTAAAGGCGTTAGCCATTACACTATATCGAGCAACAGCGAGCATCTGCTTGTACATACAAGCGGCGGTTACAGCTTAATTGAGCCTAAACCAAAGCAAGACCTAGACGCCAACAAGCTCGATTTAAGCAAAATGACGCTTAAAATCAACCCGCAAGCTGAGTGGCAACAAATGTACGTAGAAGGCTGGCGCACATTGCGTGACTGGTTCTACGACGAAAACCACCACGGTCAAGATTGGGATGCTATTTTAGCTAAATACCAGCCTATGGCTGATGCTATTAGCCATCGTAGCGACCTTGATTACGTGCTTAGCGAAATTGCCGGCGAAATTAACTCTGGTCATATTTACGTGCAATCGGGTGATATGCCAAAAGCCGAGCGTAAAAACCACGGTTTATTAGGCGCTAAGCTTGCAAGCGATCCATCGGGTTATGTAAAAATAGAGCAAATTTTCAAAGGTGAAAACTGGCATGACGATTTCCGCTCACCACTGGGTACTACAGGCGTAAAAGCACATAACGGCGATTACATAATTGCGGTAAACGGCCGCTCGGTTAAAGACGTGGCTAACTTTTACGAACTCCTTGAAAACACCCAAGGCGAGCAAGTGGAGCTAGTGCTAAACAGCAAACCGCGTAGCAAAGGCGCGTGGCAAGTAACTGTAAAACCTGTAGCCAGTGAGCAAGGCCTGCGTTATTTAGATTGGGTTAACTCGCGTGCAGCCTACGTTAATAAGCTATCAAACGGGCGTATTGGCTACGTACACCTGCCAAATACCGCATATGAAGGTAACCGCGCCATGTTTAAAAATTACATGCCGCAAACCACCAAAGACGCCATGATTATTGATGACCGTTACAATGGCGGTGGCTATATTCCTGAGCACATGATCACCTGGCTTGCACGTAAACCACTTAACTATTGGAAGCGCCGAGGTACAGAGCCGACCAAAACGCCACAGTTTGCGCACGACGGCCCTAAAGCAATGCTAATAAACGGCTATTCAAGCTCAGGCGGTGACGCAATTCCTTACTACTTCCGCCAAGCGGGTTTAGGTAAGCTAATTGGTACGCGTACATGGGGTGGCTTAATTGGTATTTCTGGCAACCCTGCTCTTGTAGATGGCGGGCAAGTTATTGCGGCTACTTTCCGTATTTTAGATACCCAAGGTAACTGGATTATAGAAAACGAAGGCGTTGCTCCTGATATTAAAGTGGTTGATCGCCCAGAGCTTATTTATAAAGGCCAAGATCCATCAATAGAACGTGCTGTACAAGAGTTATTAAAGGAGCTTAAAGCAAACCCTAAGCAACCTTTAGTAGTGCCACCAGCACCTACTGATTTTTAATTTGCTACACAGCTAAGCTAATACCAAAAAAAACCCTGCATAATTTGCAGGGTTTTTTTAATGACTTGGATTTAATGACTCATATAGTGTTAAAGCTTATTTTTTTCTCCAACCACTCCATACATCATCTATATCATCGGCTTTATTTTTTTTCTTTTTCTTACCTGTGCCTTCAGGCTTTGCCATTGGCTTTTCGTTTTTAAGTGCTTGTGCTGCATCAAGATTTGCTTGGTTTACCGCAAAACCCGTTACTTCCTCACGCTCTAAACGCAGTTTGTTTTTTTTCTCGATTATTTTAAAGTGATGAAAGTCTTCGTAATCAATTAACGATAACGCTAGGCCAACTTCGCCGGCACGGCCGCTTCGGCCAATACGGTGCATATAATCAGCGGGGCTACGCGGTAAGTTAAAGTTAATAACAACAGGCAGTTTGGCAATATCTAAACCACGGGCTGCTATATCGGTGGCTATAAGTACTTCTATTTCGCCCGCTTTAAACTTTTCAATTACGCGAGTACGCTCACTTTGGCCTTTATCACCATGAAATACCTGTGCGTTAATACCACGCTTTTCAAGCTTACCTGCTAAGTGCTCACAGTCTTTTTTAGCGTTTACAAAAATAAGTGCTTGGCGCCATTTATGCGCTTTAATTAAATGCGCTAAAACCGTGGTTTTTTCGCCTTTATTAACCGTAAATACGCGCTGTACTAAGGTACTTTCGTCTTTACTTTGAACTTGTATTTCTACTGGGTTGGTTAACAGCTCTTGCGTTAATTGTGTTACTTGCTCTGGGAAGGTTGCTGAAAACAACATAGTTTGTTTTTTAGCAGGCATTAACGCTAATAACTCAGCCAGCTCTTCGGTAAAGCCAAGGCTTAACATGCGGTCGGCTTCATCAAGCACTAAGGTTGTTACTTTATCGAGCTTAATAGCATTGCTTGAGATTAAATCGAGCAAACGCCCTGGCGTTGCAACAATGATATCGGCGCCGCCGCGTAGAGCCTGCATTTGTGTATTAACCGACACACCACCAAACACCGCCACCGTTTTAATGGCGCCATTAAAGTTAGCAGAATACGATTTAACGCTATCGGCCACCTGCGTAGCAAGCTCGCGCGTAGGTACCAAAATAAGCCCAGTGACAAAGTTACCTTTGCTCGCTGTTTTTTTAGCGCCTTGTTCTACAAATAGGGTTTGTAGCATAGGCAATGCAAACGTCGCTGTTTTACCTGAGCCAGTATTTGCCCCCGCAATTAAATCGCTACCAGCCAGTACACTTGGAATCGCCTTAGCTTGAATTGGCGTAGGTTGGTTATATTCCAAATCGGTTAAACGAGCTTGTAGCTCTGGAATAAGGCCAAGATCGTTAAAGGTGCTAGGGCTTGTTGCTGAGGTCATAAAATTGTGGGCTTATTGCTAAAAAAGTAGCCTGTAATTTTAGCGTATTTAGCGCTTATTAAGTAGGGATTAGTGATTTTAATGTGGTTTAAGTAATGGCTGCGAGCGTCGAGCTACAAGCTTCGAGGAAATTTGACTGTCACCGTGAGCACTCCAAACTTAAAGAGGCTTTCATAAAAAGCCAACAACTAAGTTAGCAATATTATTAGTTCTTGCTAAGTTCTGCTTGTAACCTAGCTTTTGTTTCTCTTAAATAATTTATATAAGGATATGATTCATTTGTAATGGCTAAAGCAGACTCCATCTGTTCAAGCGCTTGGCGAGTATCGCCTTGCATTTCATAGCCATAAGATAGGGCAGAAAACGCATCGACTGATTTTGGGTGGTTTTTTATATTGTACTTAAACACTTCAATAGCACGGGTAAATTGCTTGCTGCCCGTTAAGTTATAACCGAGTGATCTAACAGCGCGATCCGGTGGCGCAATCTGCTCGCCCCATTGTTGAGATAACTTTTTATAATAAACATCAATAGACTCTATATCATCGCTTAAAGCACTCATAGGCATTTGTTTAGGCAAAAATAAGTTGTGATAGGCATTAAATGAACCAGCAACCGAAGTCAGGTTATGCGATACATTATTAAACGCGTCACTAAAGAAGCGTAAATTTGGCAAGCTATTAGATTGCAAAGCTTGCTGCAGCTCATTATATCGCTCACGCATTAAGCCAGCTTCTTCACCAATATTTATATAAACATAGTTATTCAGATCTTTTGATTTATTGATAAACGACTTAGCCGCTTTTACCGGTGCGCCATAGTTCCACCAAACCGCAGGGCTGTAAGCAATGTGTGCTTGGAAAAGCTCAGGGTTAGCTTGCATTGTATAAAGTGCAAACACGCCTGCCGCAGAAGCCCCAGCAATTACATTAAAGTTGTGCGAACGGTAACTTTTATTAATTAAGGGCATAAGCTCTTGCTCAATAAATGCTAAAAACTTTACTGCACCACCGCCTTCACCTACCGGGCCTTGTGGCTCTTTATTAACTGTGGGGTATAAATCTCTTAAGCGATTGGTATTTTCAATAGCGACAATAATAACTTCAGGCACACGATTATCATTTTGTAATCGCTCCATCACTGCACTTATAAGCGGTATATTACCCGCGCCATCAAGGCGATAAATGACCGGATAAACCTTGTCTGGATTAGCTTGATAACTCTTTGGAAGCTGGACTACAACGGTACGTTGCTCATTTAAAACGGCTGATTTAATAGTATGTGTTTGTTGCGTATAACTAATGGTTTGCTGTTTTAAATCAGGCTCTGCAAGTGTGCTACTAGAATAAAATATAAATAAACTACATATAAAAACAGCGGTTAATAAACGCATTACTAATCCTTTAGAAAATAGTGTGTTATTTAATCTAACAGGCTTTAAGGTACAAAAAAAGCGCATTAAGCGCCTTTTTATCTTTAACAGGTAATTACCAACCTTTTGATTTTACTCAACAGTAACCGATTTAGCTAAGTTACGTGGTTGGTCAACGTCTGTGCCTTTAATTACCGCTACGTAATACGAGAGTAACTGTAATGGCAGTGTGTAAACAATTGGCGCAATAATGTCGTCAGTGTGGTTTACGTTGATTACACGCATTGTGTCGTCTGACTCAAAGTGTGAATCTTTATCTGCGAATACGTAAATAATGCCGCCACGTGCACGTACTTCTTCTACGTTTGATTTAAGCTTTTCTAATAGCTCATTGTTTGGCGCTACAACAATAATTGGCATGTCGGCATCAATAAGTGCAAGTGGCCCATGTTTAAGCTCGCCCGCTGCGTAGGCTTCTGCGTGAATATATGAAATCTCTTTAAGTTTAAGCGCACCTTCCATTGCAATTGGGTATTGCGAGCCACGACCTAAAAACAGTGAGTGATGCTTGTCGGCAAATTCTTCTGCAAGGTCTGCAATGCCATCTGCCAGTAGTAATGTTTCTTCAAGCTTAGCAGGAAGTACTTTAATTGCATTTACAATGGCACTTTGATCAAGCTGTTTTTCTTGCGCTATAGACGCAGTAAGCATTAACAAACCAACTAATTGCGTTGTAAATGCTTTAGTAGAAGCTACACCAATTTCAGCGCCGGCTTTGGTCATAAAGGCTAGATCTGATTCGCGCACAAGCGATGAACCCGGTACGTTACAAATGGTCATTGATGCCATGTAACCTTGCTCTTTAGCTAAACGTAATGCCGCTAGCGTATCGGCTGTTTCACCCGATTGTGAAATAGTCACAAGTAGGCTGTTTTCATGAACAAACGACTGACGGTATCTAAACTCAGAGGCAATCTCAACATTACAGCTAACACCCGCAAATTGCTCAAGCCAATAACGTGCAACCATACCTGAATGGTATGACGTACCACAGGCAATAATTTGTACGTGTTTTACATCTTTAAATATTTGCTGAGCGCTGTCGCCAAAGGCATCAATTGCTACGCGGTCGTCGTTTAAACGTCCTTCAAGGGTATTGCGTACCGCAAGTGGTTGCTCGTAGATTTCTTTTAGCATGTAGTGGCGGTAATCGCCTTTGCCTGAAGCATCTTGTGTGATATTTGATTCAACAACTTCACGCTCTACAGCATCGCCATTTTCATCAAAAATTTCTACTGTGTCGCGCGTAATGCGGGCTACGTCGCCTTCTTCTAAAAATATAAAGCTGCGAGTAACAGGTAATAGTGCTAACTGATCAGAAGCAATAAAGTTTTCGCCAAGGCCTAAACCTATAACCAGTGGGCTACCTGAGCGCGCTACGATGATTTCGTTGTCGTTTGCTTTATCAAATACAACGGTACCAAATGCACCTTCAAATTGCTTAACCGCTGCTTGAACAGATGCAAGTAACGTAGTGTGTTGCTTACGAAGCTTATGAATTAAGTGCACCATTACTTCGGTATCGGTTTCAGATAAGAACTCGTAGCCTTCTTCTTTAAGTGATGCGCGTAGGCTTGCGTGGTTTTCAATAATACCGTTATGTACAAGTGCTAGTTGGTTGTTTGATACATGCGGGTGAGCGTTTTCTTCAGTTACACTACCGTGTGTTGCCCAGCGAGTGTGTGCAATACCTGTATGGCCGCTAACGCCTGCTTTCTCAAGTGCAGCTTCTACGTTAACTACTTTACCTACTGCTTTTACAGTATTTAGCGTAGAGCCTTCTAAAAGTGCTACACCGGCAGAGTCGTAGCCACGGTATTCAAGACGTTTAAGGCCTTCAACTAAAATTTTATTTACTGGACGTTCAGCAACTGCCCCAACTATTCCACACATAGTGTCTCCATTAATTTTTTAATTCTAGTAACTAGCTTTGTAGTTACTATTCAATAATCTCTGCACAAATTAGTTTTACACCACACGCCTCAATCGCTTTGCGTTTATCATCTGCTAAGCCAGTATCGGTTATTAATGTGGTTACTATTTTCCACGGTAATTCTAAATTTGGTATTTTTCGGCCAATCTTATCTGATTCAACCATTACTATTACTTCACGTGCGGCTTTTGCCATAACTTGGCTTAAGCCGACTAACTCATTAAAGGTAGTCGTGCCGCGTTTTACATCTATGCCGTCAGCACCAATAAATAGCTGATCAAAGTCATAAGAGCATAATACGTTTTCGGCAACTTGCCCCTGAAACGACTCAGAATGCGGATCCCATGTTCCGCCAGTCATTAAAAGTGTTGGCTCGTTTTCAAGTGATAGTAAACGGCTCGCCACTTTAATCGCGTTAGTCATTACAACTAACCCGCGCTTATTTGCAAGCTCTGGGATCATAGCGGCCGTAGTACGCCCGCTATCAATAATAATACGGTTATGATCTTTTATAAGTGCAGCAGCAGCCTTTGCTATTGCTACTTTGCGCTTAGAGTCTATTTCGTCGGTGACGATTTCTTTTGGCAGTGCGATAGCACCGCCGTAACGGCGCAGTAATAAGCCACTTTTTTCAAGCGCGGTTAAATCTTTACGAATGGTTACTTCAGATGTTTGAAACTGCTCAGCGAGCTTTTCAACAGCCACTTCACCTAGCTCATTTACCTGAGTAAGTATTAAATGACGGCGTTGCTGGGTGTTTCGTTTAGTCATAAAGCTCGTAGATTAAGTTTCGTTTCGAAAGATGTGCAATTCTAAACGAAACAAGTTAAATGGCAAGTGAACGAGCAAAAATAAAGCAGCTTTCAACGAGTAATAATAAAGGTAAAATAGTCACAGCATCTCTTAACTAAACAAAGAAACCTTAATGCAGCCATTTAATAGCTTAAACAAAGAGCTTTTAGCCCTACGTAAACAAACAGGCGAAATATGCCGACTCTTCAATAAAAGCCCGAGTAAAGGTAATTTAAAACGCATTAAAGAGCTATTCGCTCAATGCGGTGAAGGCGTAATTATAGAATCAGGTTTTCATTGCAATTATGGTAATCAAATAGCTATTGGTGATCGTAGCTTCATAAACATTAACTGTACGGTATTAGATGCCCCAATTAGTGAAGGAGCTATCAGCATTGGTGGTGACTGCTTAATTGGCCCCAATGTTCAGCTATTGACTGTATCCCATGCTGTTAACCCTACACAGCGACTGAATAAAGAAAACTTTGCTGCTCCTATTACAATAGGCAACAACGTATGGATTGGCGCAGGTGTAATTATTTTAGCGGGCGTATGCATTGGGGATAACAGTGTTATTGGTGCGGGTTCTGTAGTAACTAAAAATGTAAAGGCGGATACTGTTGTTGCTGGTAATCCAGCTCGTGAGATAAGAACACTATAATTATAATCGATGTTTTTTAGCGTCGGGGGTAGCTTCGCTCACTCGACCTACATTCTAGAAGTAGATAAGTGTACATTAATTGTCCGCATTTCACTTTTCTACGGACGTAAAAAAGCCCGACTATTGCTAGTCGGGCTTTCTTTTATTTGGAGCTTGGCGATGTCGTAGTGCCCACAGCGGTAGAGAGTCACATAGCAAATGCTACATTATCATTGTGTCGGGTCGGCCTTTCGTAGGGCTCGCCCTCGAGCTGTTTCGTTTTTCTACTGAGTTCGGCTATTTATTAAATCCCAGACAACAAAAAACCCGTTACATCGCTGTAACGGGTTTCTCTTATTTGGAGCCTGGCAATGTCCTACTTTCACATAGCAAATGCTACACTATCATAGGAGCAGT
>NZ_PNDP01000027.1:0-67969 GCF_005886415.1 Pseudoalteromonas sp. S327
AGTATACGTACTTTCTAAAGATGAAG
Source organism: Pseudoalteromonas sp. S327 (assembly GCF_005886415.1). Classification (NCBI taxonomy): domain Bacteria; kingdom Pseudomonadati; phylum Pseudomonadota; class Gammaproteobacteria; order Alteromonadales; family Pseudoalteromonadaceae; genus Pseudoalteromonas; species Pseudoalteromonas sp. S327. Next base: position 27 of record NZ_PNDP01000027.1, read on the forward strand.
GTGGTCGTCATACTCCTTTCTTCAAAGGTTACCGTCCACAGTTCTACTTCCGTACAACTGACGTAACAGGTGACGTACAGTTACCAGAAGGCGTAGAAATGGTAATGCCTGGTGATAACGTTAAGATGACAGTAACTCTAATCGCGCCAATCGCGATGGACGAAGGTCTTCGTTTCGCTATCCGTGAAGGTGGCCGTACTGTAGGTGCTGGTGTTGTAGCAACTATCGTAGAGTAATAGTTAACTTTTAAGTTAATTAATACTATAAAAACCCGAGCTTAGCCTCGGGTTTTTTAATGCCTGAAATTTACGTCATGTGAAGGTGGCGCTATTACCTTTAGGCGTAGGTGCTATGTAGCAACTATCCTAGATTAATAATTAGCCTAGCTAATTAATACTAAAAAGAGGTCACTTCGGTGGCTTTTTTATTGCCTGAAGAAAAGTGATTAGTTTTTAACTATCAGCTTTTAGCTGCTTTACGTTAACGTAAGTAATGTTGTTTGGTTGGCTTTACAAAGCCCGAGTAGAAGTGGTCACTGATGTATAAGGAGGTTTATTGAGTGAATAACTATCGACACTTACAGGGTATTAGCCTAAGCTAAAAATGGCTTAAATTTACAACAGGAAATGGGCGATGAATAATAAAAATAATTATCCGCAAGGTATATTTTGCTGGGCTGAACTGTGTACTCATAATTGGCAAGACGGGAAAGCTTTTTATACCTCGTTGTTTGAGTGGGGAAATGACGATCAGCCCATTGGCGATGATGAGTATTACACTATGCTACAAAAGCAAGGTGACGATATTGCTGCCATGTATCAAATGCCTAAAGAGCAAGTGGCCTCTACGCCTAGCTACTGGCTTACCTATATTGCCGTAGATGATGTTGATGCATGTGCAATTAAGGCGCAAGAGCTCGGTGCGCAAATTATAGCAGGCCCTCATAATGTTATGGATGCAGGGCGTATGTTAATGCTTAAAGATCCCGCGGGTGCCACGGTGGCATTGTGGCAAGGTAAAGAGCATATAGGATGTAAGCGTCCTTGTGAGCTCAACACGCCTTATTGGCATGAAATGGCAACGCGCGATAGTGAAACAAGCCGTGATTTTTACTGTGAACTACTGGGGTGGAAAAGTGAAACAAAGCCTATGGAAGGTATGGATTACACCTTGTTTTTAGTTGCAGGTAAGCCCGTAGCAGGCATACTACAAATGACTGATGAGTGGCCACTAGACGTACCTCCCCATTGGATGATTTACTTCGCCGTGGATAACTGCGATAGCTATGTAAAAAAAGCGGCGACTCTTGGAGGGCAAGTGTCTGTACCTGCTACAGATATTCCTGATGTAGGGCGTTTTAGTGTTATTTGCGACCCTCAAGGGGCTGTATTTTCTATTATTGAATCGGCAATGGATGATATTAAAGCTTAGTCATTAACAGCGCTTAAGGCTAAATTTTAGACTTTAGTGTGGTTATTTAGGCGCAGTAATTATGTGCTTTTTTGCTATAATGGCGGGTAATTACACCGTCAGTCAGCAAGAGAGCACAATGGAATTTGAACAAGATAGTAAATTAACCTTACCGTTATTTATTTTAAATGAGTCGCTTAGTGAGCGAGATGTAGAAAAGCCCGATTTAGACATTTCATTTGCTCTTGATGATGAGCTACTGACGCAGATATGCCAAAACCCAGCACCTGATAGCAGTATCGCTATTAGTTTAAAAGAGTATGAGCTTGCGCCGCATAGCAGCGAATTTAATGCGTTGTTAAACCAAGAGCACGATGCACAAATAACGCTGACCCACGGGCCACTGTTAAGTGTGGTGTTAAATACCCACGACAACCAAACTTTTGTCTCTCCACAAATGGATATGATGCCAACCTTCGACCTGGGTGATGAGGACGAAGAATGAAAAAAATTCTGATCAGTACATTCGTCCTTATTATCCTCAGCGGGTGTGCTTATTTAGGCAATGCTCACTACAACGACTTATTTGGTGATGAACAAACGCAGCAGCGTATTGTGCCGCATGATACAGGTGCTGGTGCCGAGTTTTTGCAAGAAGTAAAACCTGTGCTAGATACACGCTGTGTAGTATGTCATGGCTGTTATGATGCGCCTTGTCAGCTAAAACTTTCTTCCCCTGAAGGGATAGATAGAGGGCTAAGCAAAGAGCTTGTTTATGATGGTACACGGCTATTAGCCACTACACCAAGCCGGTTATTATTTGATGCAACCAGCACTGAGCAATGGCGTAAAAAGGGCTTTACTCCGGTACTTAACGAACGTGACCAAAACCCAGAAGCAAACCTTGCCGGTGGGGTGTTATTTAATTCATTAGTACTTAAGCAAAGTGCACCCTTACCAGAGAATGGAATTCTTGATGACGAATTTGACTTTTCACTAAGCCGCTCTCAAACATGCGCCACTATGGGAGAATTCGATCGTTTAGCTGCAGAGCAGCCTCACGGCGGTATGCCTTACGGTTTACCGGGCGTGTCTAGCCAGGAGTTTTATCATTTACAAAAGTGGCTTAAAGACGGTGGAAAAATGGCGCATATTAAACCGCCCACCAAAGCCGAGCTAACAAACGTTAAAAACTGGGAAGCGTTTTTAAATCAAGACAGCTTAAAATACCAATTAGCCGCACGTTATATTTACGAGCATTGGTTTTTAGCCCATATTTATTTTGGTTCTGATAAACCACAGAGCTTTTTTAAACTGGTTCGTTCAAGTACGCCGCCAGGCGAAGAAATTAAGTTAATTAATACGCGCCGACCATACGATGACCCTAAAGTAAGCCGTGTGTATTACCGTTTACTACAGGACCGCTCAACTGTTTTATCAAAAACACATTTACCGCTAAAGCTTGATGATGCAAAGCTTGCACGTATTTATGAGCAATTTATAGCTCCCGATTATACGGTTACTAAAATGCCAAGTTATAAGAGCGAGACGGCATCTAATCCTTTTAAAACGTTTGAAGTAATTCCTATTAATTCTAAGTATCAATTTATGCTTGATGAAGCTGAGCTAATTATTATGGGCTTTATTAAGGGCCCTGTATGCCGCGGCCAAATTGCACTTAATGTGATTAACGATCATTTTTGGGTTGCCTTTGCAGACCCTGAAAAAGTCGCGACTCCAGCAGTGGAAGATATGTTGCTTCAGCACGAAGAAGCCCTTGAATTACCTGCAGCAGAAGAAAGCAATGCATTGCCTATCTCTAGCTGGGTTAAATACTCAGTGCGTGAGAAAAAATACTTACAAGCCAAAGTTGAACTGGCTAACGAGATGTTTAAAAACGGAGAGCATTTAACAACCGACCTATTGTGGAAAGGTGAAGGGCATAACAAAAATGCAGCGCTTACAATATTTCGCCATTTTGATAGTGCCACGGTAGTGAAAGGCTTTATTGGTCAAGAGCCTAAAACTATGTGGGTATTAGATTATGCGCTATTTGAGCGTATTCATTACTTACTTGTTGCAGGCTTTGATGTATACGGAAATATCGGCCACCAATTAGTGACCCGCCTATACATGGACTTTTTACGTTTAGAGGGTGAGCAAAACTTTTTGGCTTTATTACCTGAAGCGAAGCGCCATCAAATTAAAAAAAGCTGGTATAGAAAGTCTCCGCCAAGCTTATCTAAGTTTTTTAAAAACAACCGAGAGTTTAGCCAACCTAGCGGTATTGAATATAAAACGGATGATCCACAACACGAGCTGTATGGGTTAGTTAAGCAAACTTTAGCGCCAGTACTGAGTGAGCACTACGACTACACAAAAGTACCCACGCCATTAAATGCACTAAACAATATGCCGGCTAAAGCTATAAATTTATTACCGCAGTTATCGTATATTTTGGTTAAGCAAGACGATGCTTCACATAAAGCTTATACGCTTATTCATCACAACGCGCATTACAATATTTCCAGCTTATTAAATGAAGATGGGCAGCGCGCTTATGATGAAGATACCGCCACCCTAGTGCCAGGCTTTATTGGTGATTACCCTGCGGCTATTTGGTATTTAAATGATCAAAATGAAGTGGGTGAATTTGCACAGCTATTACCTATGATGCAAATTGAAGCAGATTATGCTGCAATAAAAGTAAAATTTGGTATTCGTCGCTCACATCCAGAGTTTTGGAAATACAGCGACATAATGCACCAAGTAGCTAAAGAGTATCGCGGCGTTGAATTTGGTATGTTTGACTACAACCGATTAGAAAATCGCTAACTGGTAATTACAAAAGTGTCGCAAGTATTGCCCTTTTTGCCTCACACTTAATACATTTAGCCCAGTCATGTTACTGGGCTTTTTATTTATATAATTACTAAAGCTGATGTTGAGTTTTCTATATATAGGCTACACTTAAAATAAAAAAGCGGCCTTGTATGTTTAAAATTATTGCCAATGTAAGACAGCGTTACCGATGGGCGCTTATTGCTATTGCTCTGTTAATAAGTGGCTCAGCATTGTTGCTGCAGTATGGCTTTTCTGTACAAAAGTACGATGCCAAAATTATTAATATGGCAGGTAAGCAGCGCATGCTCTCGCAAAAAATTGCTTGGCATAGCAATGCACTTCTTTCATCACGAATCGATGTTGCTACCCATACCAATTCCCTCGAACACTCTCTCGCACAATTTAAAACAGCTCATGAGGTATTACTTACCAAGCAAGGTAGTAGTTACCGTTATTTAACGCCAGAATTAGTAAAGTTATACTTTGCTGAGCCAGCTAATCTAGATAGCGAAGTGAATGAATTTATTGCCCAAGCTAGCTGGCTGCTGTATCAAAAAGGCGAGGTAGACACACAGGTGCTCAACGTAGCACATGTAGAAAACCTGCTAGCTAAGCTTGACCGCGCGGTTACTTTATTTGAGCAACACGCAGTAAAAAAAGTTAACCGCGTGTCTAATTTAGAATTGCTGTGCTGGTTAGTCGCCATGGTGTTATTGCTCGTTGAGCTAAGATTTGTGTTTATGCCGATGGAAAAAGAGGTGGAACGCACCTTAACAGCTCTTCAAAAACAAAAGGACTTTGTAGCGCAAATGAGCCAAAACAAAGAGCACTTTATTGCCAGAGCAAGCCACGAATTTAGAACACCGTTACAGGGATTAATTACGTCGATTGATGAGCTATCCATCAATGCCGAGCAGCAAAATATTAAAACGCAAGCAAGCTACTGCGCCCTTAGACTTCTATCTATGCTTGATGAGCTACAAGACCTACAAGCACTAAGCACAGGAAAGTGGGCGCCAATTCTTAAAAACGAAAACCTTTTAGAATCCATAAACAAAGTGGTGTTGGCGTATGAGTATGCAGCGCAGCAAAAAGGGCTAACATTAATCACTCATTTTGATGAGTCTCTTAATTGTTTTTGTAAGTTAGATCATCAGCGCTTACAGCATGTATTAACCGAGCTAATTAGCAATGCAATAAAGTTTACCGACAAGGGCGAGGTTGAAGTTGCTGCAAACATGCAAAACTCGCAATTACAATTAACCGTTAATGATAGTGGGTGTGGTTTTTCTAGCGAAATAACAGAACTAGAGTTTGACTCATTTAAACAAACTAACCACTTTCAAGGCCTAAGAACGGGATTAACACGGGCGCAGTATGTTGTTAAAGCGCTGCATGGTTCGCTTTCATTTAAAAACAACGCAGCGAGTGGCGCTCATGTTACGCTTAACTTGCCGATTGAAATTACGAATCAGCAAACAGAAAGAGAAGTCGAAAAAAAGCTTTTTTGCCTTGTGGTTGAAGACAACGAATTAAACACCTTGTTACTCACACGTATTTTGGCAACGTTAGGTGTGGACTATGAATGCGTTGTAAATGGCCTAGAAGCCTGCGAAAAGGTATGTAAGGCTGACTATGATGTGGTGTTTATGGATTTAAACATGCCGGTCATGGATGGCTTTGAAGCGACTAAAAAAATACGCAAAGAGCTAAATAAAACCATGCCCATAATCGTTGTTACAGCAAATACCTCAGCCGAAGACATGGACTTAATTTATGAATATGGCGCGAGTGAGCATATTCATAAGCCCATAAGTAAGCAGGCAGTGGCTGATGCGTTGGTAAATGTATGCATAGCTAATGAAATAAATTAATACGCAATTAAATACGCTTGCTAAAGCAATTTACTATACGTTAAGTTGTTCATTTAGCTTATGGTGAAGGCAGTATTGTGCAAAGTATTGTATTTGAACAATTTAGTGGTTATTTAAAAGGGCATGGTAAAAGCCGTTACACAATTAATGACTTAAGTTGGCAAGTGAATGCTGGTGAGCACTGGCTCTTATTAGGCGCTAATGGCGCAGGTAAATCGGTATTGAGCGCCGCATTAACGGGTGAAGCTAAGCAGCAAAGTGGTACTTTTAAAAGTACCTTTAATAGCACGCAGCTTGTGTCATCTGATGTGCAAAAGCAGTTAATCAAAAATGAAATTGAGCATGAACATCACAGCTTAGTAAAAGATTTTATCTTCCCTCAAAATAGTAGCTACAACCATGAGTTACGTACAAAACTAATAGATGCCTTTAATTACAGCGCCCTTTTAGATAGGCATTTTAGAGATCTCTCTACCGGCGAAACCCGTAAACTCCTACTTATAAATGCGCTAAGTAGTCATGCTGATTTAGTGGTACTAGATGAGCCATATGATGGCTTAGATAAACATTCGTGTGAGGTGCTAAACACTTTATTAGAAACACTTAGCTCAACAATTAACTTTGTGTTTGTGTTAAATAGGCTTGATGAAATCCCGCCGTTTATTACTCATTACGCTTATGTAAATCAGGGGCAGTTGCAGCATGTACTTAATAATCCAAACGCAGAGCAGCGTGCTGACTTGCTTAAACTACTGCATTTAACCCATACCGCTTTAGAAATACCTCAACCGGATGACTCCCAAGGCCGTGCAGAATATACCGCCGATACATTGGTTAAGCTTAGTAATACAAAGGTTAGCTACGCTGGGGTTGATGTATTTAAAAATCTCAATTGGCAAATTAATAAACATCAACACTGGCAATTGAGTGGTAAAAATGGCTCAGGTAAAACCTGCTTATTAAAGTTAATCACTGGCGATAACCCTCAATGCTACAGCAATGATATTCAGGTATTTGGTTTTAAACGCGGAAGTGGTGAAAGTATTTGGGATATAAAACAGCATATTGGCTATATATCAAATGCACTGCATATGGATTATCGAGTAAGTATATCGGCATTGAATACAGTTATTTCTGGGTTTTACGACAGCATTGGTTTATATCAAAAGCCAACAGAGTCACAAGTAAATACAGCTAAGCAATGGTTAGCGCTGATTGGGTTAGGCGATAAACAAAATAGCTCATTTACGCAACTTTCATACGGCGATCAGCGCATGCTATTAATAGTGCGTGCTATGGTAAAACACCCCACGTTACTTATTTTAGATGAACCTTGTTTGGGGCTTGATGAAGCAAATAGACAGCGAGTACTAATATTAATAGAGAAAATTTGTGCCGCAAATACCAGCACTGTAATTTATGTAAATCACCATGCGGCAGACAAAATTAAAGGGATTGAGCATTACTTAAAAATGGAAGATTTTAATTAAAGGCTGGGCTGAATATGCCCAACCTTTAACGCCACGTTATAGGCGAGTAATGGTAAAGCCTGCATCAGTTAACTGTTTAATTAAACCATGCTGCTCTGGTAAGTGCAGCGCGCCTACAGCAATAAATAGCTTTTCGTTTGTTAAGCGAGGCACTAATTGCTCCACCCATTTATTATTACGATTAACTAGCATAACTTGCTCGCTTATTTCACCGTAGTTACTCTCGTCAAAACTCATGTTGTAGTATTCAGTCAGCGTATCCATATCACCATTTTTCCAGGCGTTTACTAACTTAATAAAATAAGTATTAATATCGGCAAGCTGTTCAAACGTTTCTTCAATCATTTCATTACTAAGCAAAGCCATGCCATCAAACATTTGTAGTTGCTGCTCTAGCGTTTCTAACTCTCCAATCGTGATATTTTGCTTTTTAGCGTAAGCAAGTACTTGCTTGTCTATGCCTGTTTGGTCAGAAAACCCTGCATTTTGAAATTCAATCTGCATCATGGTTACCATTACAGCCCAAGGTTTGAGGCCATTAAACATAGCTATATCAATCGATTTTTTAGCAAAGTAGTCTTTAAGCTTATTGTAGTTTTGTTTTGAGAGTTCTGTTTGTAATGTTTTGCCATCTTTAAGCATCATAAAGGGCATTGAACGCTGCTGCATTTGCAAAGGCGTGAGTTTACTAATATCTACTTCAACAACAACTTGCTCGCTTTGATCTATAGCCTTAGTTACTTTTTCTGGTAAGCCTTTCATGCTGGCGTCGCCTACGTGAACCGTGCCAAACAAGTAAGAGCTAGTACCGTTTTTTTCTACTTTAAATAATGCCGGCGCTGCGACACTATTAAAACTAGTTGCTATAAAAAGTGCCAGTATAAAAAACTGACTAATTCGAGTGAGGGCTTGCATGGTTTGTCCTTAAATCTAATTGAGTTGCCTAAATACTAGCTTAAATTAAAGCGCTTTAATAAACCTATTTGGTTATATTAAACACTTTTAAATACGCTTATGAATTTAGTTGCACTAGGGCACCTTGTTTAAATTGGGTGAATGTAATTGAGTGGTGCGTAATAGGGCTCGCGGAGTAAACCTGCCTAATTAGCAAAGTTTTAAGCTATTTACCGTGCTGCGCTGTTATTTGTACTACAATGTATCAAAAATTAATCAAGCCCTATATGGCTATTATGTGGCTAGTGAATTTACTTGATGCAAATTAAGGTATAGATTTTTCATTTAAGCCTTTTTTTGTGAATTTAAAATCCGTTTGAAGTCGCTTTTTGCTCTTTTGTTGAATTAAGTTTGGTGTTGACTTACTCGCCTCAGCGCGGTACAAATACATATACAGAGCGAAGAGTATTACTTCGTAACAAATGAACACATTTTGGTATTAATTACATGCTTACAAATGCACTTAACCTAGTCCTGATTATTATCGTGGTGATTATTCCCGCGAGGGCTTCGTAGTGCTATAAACTTAAGCATTAAAAAGCCCTCCGCACCTAACCGTTCGGAGGGCTTTTTAGTTTTAAGCACAAAGTTTTAAAAATTTTATACCAATTCGCTTAATTAAGTGATCTATTTTGAGGATAGATAAACGTGTTGATAGCTAGGCAAAAAATTCGCTATTTAGTTGTTCTAAATGAGAATTTTTTAACGCAGATAGCGACACTTTTAGCCCCCTAAAAATAATTAAGTATTATTGCGGATTGGTATTAGCTATAAGTTTTTTAAGTAAGTAGGTAATTGGGTTGTCACTGAGGAATGAGGATTAATTAATGACAGGCGCAGAACTAACAATCGATTTATTAGCCAAGCACGGCGTAAATGAAGTATTTGGCTACCCTGGCGGAGCTATTATGCCCATTTACGATGCGCTGTATGGCGCGCCTGTAAAGCATTACCTTACTCGCCACGAGCAAGGTGCTGGCTTTGCCGCAGTGGGTTATGCTCGCAGCACAGGCAAATTAGGCGTTTGTTTTGCTACCTCAGGCCCAGGCGCTACTAACTTAATAACAGCTCTTGCCGATGCAATGATGGACTCAGTGCCATTATTAGCAATTACAGGTCAAGTACCGACTGCCGCTATTGGCTCAGATGCATTTCAAGAAGTCGATGTACTAGGTATGTCACTGTCGTGTACTAAACATAGCTACATGGTAGAGCGCCCAGAAGACTTAGCTGAAATATTACAAGAAGCCATGCACTTAGCTCAAAGTGGTCGCCCAGGCCCTGTGCTTGTAGATATTCCAAAAGATATTCAAATGGCGCAAGTGCCTTTTAAACCTTGGTTAGCTGCTGATGAGTATTTACCACAGCTTGATTTGAACCAAGTGGCCATTGCAAACCAGTTATTAACTGAAGCAAAACAGCCAGTAGCGTATGTAGGTGGTGGCGTGCAAGCCGCCGATGCGCAAAATGAGTTAATGCAGTTTTTAAATAAAACACAAATGCCAGCGGTATCAACATTAAAAGCGCTAGGCAGTGTGTTACCAGATTACGAGCACTACTTAGGAATGCTAGGCATGCACGGCACACAAGCGGCTAACATAGCAGTACAAGAGTGTGATGTACTTGTATGTATAGGTGCGCGCTTTGATGACCGCGTAACGGGTAACTTAGCCAAATTTGCAGCTAAAGCAAAAGTAATTCACTTAGACATTGACGCGGCCGAAGTAGGTAAACGCAAACCTGCTAAAGCGTCCTTAATTGCTGATCTAAAAACCTCATTACCCGCACTTGAGTGTGTTGTAACACCTAAAGCATGGTGCGATACAAATAAGCTCATGAGCGAAAAACACGCGTGGCGTTATGACTACCCAGGCGAAAAAGTATTTGCTCCGTATTTATTGAACCAGTTAAGCCAGCGTATGCCAAAAACAGGCGTAGTGTGCTGCGATGTAGGCCAGCACCAAATGTGGGTGGCGCAACATATGAAATTTAACCACCCAAGTAATCACTTAAGTAGTGGTGGCGCAGGCACTATGGGCTTTGGTTTACCGGCGGCTATTGGCGCACAAGTAGCACGCCCAGACGATTTTGTAATAACGGTGTCGGGTGATGGCTCAATCATGATGAACATTCAAGAGCTTGCCACTATACGTCGTAACAATTTACCAGTAAAAATACTAATATTAGATAACCAACGCTTAGGTATGGTTCGTCAATGGCAGGAACTGTTTTTTGAAGGGCGTTACTCTGAAACCAATCTTTCAGATAACCCTGACTTTGTTCAGTTAGCGGCGGTATTTGGTATTCCTGGGCAAACTATTACTAAAGCCAACGAAGTAGACGATGCAATCACTGCACTGGTAAACAGCGAAGGGCCGTATATTTTACATGCCTGTATAGATGATAAAGAAAACGTATGGCCGCTTGTACCACCAGGGGCTGCAAATGACGAAATGATTACGGAGAAAGCACAATGAAACACAGCTTAACTATTGCATTGAAAAACCAAAGTATTGCGGTGGAGCGCTTTTTACGTGTTGTACGTCACCGTGGTTTTGACCTTACGCATTTTCAGCTTAATACCGATGAAGCTCAATATACGATAGCAATAACGGTCGATAGCGATAAGCCTATTCATCTATTAACCAGCCAGCTAAATAAGTTGGTGGACGTTAAAGAAATCAGCTTAGAAAATTTACAGCAACAAGCAGTGTAACTGCTAACGAAACACATTTACGCGTTACTGAATATGACCATCAGTAACTCAACAATTTTTAGAATGAGGAATGCCCGCTTACACAGCGGCAAAACAGAGGTAACTATGGCTAAATTAAGAAGTGCAACAACAACTGAAGGACGTAAACGCGCAGGCGCACGTGCATTATGGCGCGCAACAGGCATGACCGACACCGACTTTGGTAAACCTATTATTGCTGTAGTTAACTCGTTTACGCAATTTGTACCAGGGCATGTACACCTTAATCAGCTTAGTGAGCTAATGGCTGAAACAATCACGCAAGCGGGCGGCGTACCAAAAGAATTCAACACCATCGCAATTGATGACGGTATCGCAATGGGCCACGGTGGTATGCTTTACTCACTGCCTTCTCGCGACTTAATTGCAGACTCTGTTGAGTACATGGTTAACGGCCACTGCGCTGATGCGATGATCTGTATTTCTAACTGTGACAAAATCACCCCAGGGATGATGCTTGCAGCGCTACGTTTAAATATACCGGTTATTTTTGTATCGGGCGGGCCAATGGAAGCGGGTAAAACCAAACTTGCTAACATCGATATTAAACTAGATTTAGTTGATGCCATGGTAAAAGGCGCTGATGAAACAGTAAGTGATGCTGATTCAGAGCAAGTAGAGCGCTCTGCGTGTCCTACCTGTGGCTCGTGTTCGGGTATGTTTACTGCCAACTCAATGAACTGTTTATTAGAGGCTATTGGCCTTGCACTACCGGGTAACGGAACAACACTTGCAACTCATAAAGATCGTAAGCAACTGTATGTAGAAGCCGGCGCTCGCATTGTTGACTTGTGCCGCGAGTACTACCAAAAAGACAACCACGACGTGTTACCGCGTGCAATTGCAAATAAAACAGCCTTTATGAACTCTATGGTGGTTGATATTGCCATGGGTGGTTCATCTAATACCGTATTGCATTTATTAGCAGCAGCACAAGAAGCTGGTGTAGATTTTGATATGTCGCACATTGATGAGCTTTCTCGTAAAACCCCATTTTTATGTAAAGTAGCCCCAGCTACACCTGAGTACCACATAGAAGATGTGCATCGCGCTGGTGGCATGATGGCAATTGTACGTGAGCTAGGTAAAGCAGGTTTAGTTGATTTATCGGTAAACCACGTAGCGGGTATGACGATGGGTGAGCTTGTTAAAAAGTGGGATGCGACAGATCCTACAAACGAAGCAGCACAAAAGTTTTACCGTGCAGGCCCTGCCGGTATTCGTACTACAAAAGCAATGAGCCAAGAGTGCCGTTGGGATGAAGGCGATAACGACCGAGAGCATGGTTGTATCCGTAGTGTTGAGCATGCCTTTAGACAAGATGGTGGCTTAGCTGTGCTTTCAGGTAACTTAGCGGTTGATGGCTGTATTGTTAAAAGCGCAGGCGTAGTGGACGAAATGCTGCATTTTGAAGGCACCGCCGTGGTGTACGAATCACAAGATGATTCAGTAGAAGGTATTTTAAACGACGAAGTAAAAGCCGGTGATGTTGTGGTTATTCGCTACGAAGGCCCTAAAGGCGGCCCAGGTATGCAAGAAATGCTTTACCCAACGAGCTACTTAAAATCAAAAGGCCTTGCTGAAAAATGTGCCTTGATCACCGATGGTCGTTTCTCGGGCGGCACCTCTGGTTTATCAATCGGCCACGTATCGCCAGAGGCGGCAAGTGGCGGTGCTATTGCGTATGTTGAAAATGGCGACAAAATTATCATTGATATCGCAACACGTGAAATCACCCTTGCATTAAGTGATGAAGAGCTAGAAGCACGTAAACAAAAGCAATTAGCGCGTGGTAAGCAAGCGTATAAGCCGCTTGATCGTGACCGCTATGTATCGTCGGCATTAAAAGCGTATGCATTACTTGCAACCAGTGCCGATAAGGGCGCAGTACGTGATTTAGCCAAACTGGAGGAGCTTAGCTAATTATGGTTTCTCAAGAGCTCGATTATTTTCGCGCTATTATTCAGGCCAATATGGAACCGCTAGCTAAAGTAACTGAGGTCAGCGAAATGCGCGACCTCAGTGATAAATTAGGCAACCATGTTTGGTTAAAGCGTGAAGATCAACAGCCCGTGTATTCGTTTAAGTTACGCGGTGCTTATAATAAATTAAACAAGTTACCAAAAGGGTCTGTTGTTATTACGGCATCTGCGGGTAACCATGCACAAGGTGTGGCGCTTAGTGCTTCACATCTTGGCCATAAAGCCACTATTGTTATGCCAGTTACCACGCCTGAAATAAAAGTAAGTGCGGTACGTGCGCTGGGCGGTGAAGTGGTTTTACATGGCCATCATTTTGATGCTGCAAAAGCACATGCACTTGAACTAACAGAGCAACGCAATGGCGTATTTGTACCGCCTTTTGATGACCCTGACGTAATTGTGGGGCAAGGCACAGTGGCTCGCGAGCTTATGCAGCAACTCAACGAGCTTGATGCGGTATTTATCCCTGTTGGCGGTGGTGGCTTACTTGCTGGTATGGCGGTTTATATCAAATCATTACGCCCTGATATAAAAGTCATTGGCGTAGAAGCTGACGAAAGTGCATGTTTACAAGCCGCGCTTAAAGCGGGCGAGCCTGTTGAGCTTGACCGTGTTGGCAGTTTTGCCGATGGCGTAGCGGTTAAAGTTATTGGCAGCGAAACATTTCGCTTAGCGCAAAAATTTTGCGATGAAGTTGTAACTGTCAGTGGCGATGAAATTTGTGCCGCCATGCAAGATATTTTTGTCTCTACTCGCGCGATTTCAGAGCCCTCAGGTGCACTTGCAACCGCAGGGCTTAAAAAGTGGAGCCAGCAATCGGGCTTAAAAGGGCTGCATTTAGCAGCGGTGCTTTCGGGTGCTAACTTAAACTTTGATCGCTTACGTTATGTGGCTGAGCGTACTGCGCTAGGTGAAAAAAACGAAGCGCTACTTGCGGTGACCATTAAAGAAGAAAAAGGCAGCTTTAAGCAGTTTTGCACCTCTTTAGGTGGTCGGGCTATTACTGAGTTTAACTACCGTTATGCAGGACCAGGTGAAGCGCAAATATTTGTAGGTATTGCCCTGCGCCAGGGTGAGCAAGAACTCAACGAGCTAAAACAAGACCTAACTAACAACGACTACCAATTTTACGATTTATCAGATAACGAACTCGCTAAATTACACGTACGTTATATGGTAGGGGGTAAAGCACCGGAGCAGTTACACGAAAGGTTATTACGGTTTGAATTTCCGGAATACCCAGGAGCCCTTGCGCGCTTTTTAGATACCCTAGGTAGCAATTGGAATATTACTTTATTTCATTATCGCAATCATGGGGGGTCTATCGGAAATGTACTGGCGGGCTTTGCTATTGAGCCAAGCCAATTTGATATGTTTAACGAGCACTTAAATCGCTTAGGTTACAGTGTACAAGATGAAACACATAACCCGTGTTTTACGCAGTTTTTAACCTCTCAGCCACAAAGCCCAAACGTTGACAATTTAGCCTCAGCTTAGGGTTTTTATAAGCAAGTATGCACGTTTGCATGCTTGCTTTATCGTGTGTTTTAAATATAGTTACAGCTAATGACTACTATTTGGAACACCCAGTTGCTTATTAAAGGATTAATATTTGTAATTTTGCTTTTTTGCAGCCAACTAATGGCTCAAGAATCAGTCACTTTACAACTAAAATGGACCCACCAGTTTCAGTTCGCCGGCTATTACATGGCTCAGCAAAAAGGCTACTACAAAGACGCCGGACTTGATGTAACCATACGCGAAGCCAATCCTAAAATGCCTGACACTTTCACGCCTGTAGCAAGTGGAGAAGCCCAGTTTGGCGTAGCGCATTCGGGTATTTTACAACAAAGAGTAAACGGCCAACCGTTTGTAGCAATGGCGGCTATTTTACAGTTTTCCCCGTACTGTTGGATGGTAAAAGACAGCTCTGATATTTTTCATCCTCGCGATTTTACCGCTAAACGTATTACCGAAGTGAGTAAAAAAGACAGTACCGAGCTGCTAGTTATGCTTAAACGCAGCGGTATTGATATTGCTACCTTAGAAGTATACGAAGGCGATGAGCCTGCGCTACAAGCGTGGCAAGAAAACAAACTTGATGCAATGCAAGTGTATGTCACCACTCAGCCTTACTTTATGACTCAGCAAGGGGTATCGCACCGCCTTATATGCCCACAGCGCTATGGCATGGATGTGTATGGTGATGTGTTATTTACCAGCGAATCAATGCTTAAAAAGCACCCGCAAACGGTCGAAAAGTTTTACCAAGCGAGCTTAAAAGGTTGGCGCTATGCGATGATGAATATGGATGAAGCCATTGCAATTACTCAGCAAGTGTATGCGCCAAACAAAAGTTTTCATCAGCTAGCCTATGAAGCCGAAGTATTGAAAGACTACATAATGCCGCCTACGACCCATTTAGGGAATATGTCGATGGCCAAGTGGCGCTTAATTGCAGATTATTATGGTATTAAGCAAACGCAATTTGACGAGCACAAAGCTGGGTTTGTTTATAAATACCAAGAGCCAGAGCGATTACAACTGTCGTGGATGCTAATAGCCGCCTTTATTGTGAGTATTATTTCGATCCCCCTTTATTTGCGTTTAATACTTGGAAAAAAATAACCGCTTAATGCTGCTCTGCGCAACTGGTATAATTAAACGTCTTTTTACTATTTTAAGTTGTTATGAACCTAGCTGAGCAGTTTGCAGCACTCGATGCAGTGCTAATGAATACCCGCGAATATTGGCAATGTACAGCATTTGATTTTGATGAATTACCGTGGCCTGAGCTACAAGCGGCGTTAAATAACTTATCAGATGCAGATGTCGCAAGGCTTGATAACGATCAGCAACAGCTTTATCAATTTTTTAGCCCATTTATCGCCGGGGTAGAGCAGCTACCTGAGCTGTGTAATTTACCAAAAAGCCAGCAGCAACGTAGTGAATACCCGTTTTGGATAAGTAACGGTATTAAAGGGCGTAAGTTTGAGCAACTGCAAGACTTTGTTTCAGCATTAACGAGTAATACACAGCCTGTACTTGAATGGTGCGCAGGTAAAGGGCATTTAGGCCGAATGCTTGCTTATAACGGCGCGCAAAGCGTACACAGTGTTGAGCTACAAGGGCACCTTTGCGAGCAAGGAGAGCACAGTGCACGCAAGCAAGGTTTAGCGATGAAATTTAGCCAAGCTAATGTACTTGAAGATGAAACTCGCCATTTTTTTAATACCGACACACATGCGGTGGCACTGCATGCATGTGGCGCACTGCACCAAACATTTATGCAACACGCCAGCGCCGCTAGGGTAAAACGTATTAGTTTTTCGCCGTGCTGTTATCACTTATTTACCGATAGTCGTTATCAGGCAATGAGTGAGCTTGCCCTTGCTAGTAAGCTTAATTTAACGCACCGCGATTTAAAATTGGCGCTGCAAGAAACAGTTACAGCCCCTTCACGTGTAGCTAAAATACGAAAAACTGAGGTGGAATGGCGCTTAGGGTTTGACGCACTTCGAAAGTCACTCACTCATGAACATTATTACGTGAGTGTGCCTTCAGTTAACAAAGCCGTGTTCTCTGATACGTTTGCACAGTTTTGCGCTTGGGCGGGGGATAAAAAGTCTATAAGTATCCCTCAAGATACTGATTACGATAAGTTTTTATTAATTGGTAAGGCGCGTAAAAAAGTAACAGAGCGAATCGAACTGGTTCGACATGTGTTTAGAAGAGCAATAGAAGTTTGGCTTGTGCTCGATCGTGCTTTATATTTGCAACAGCAAGGTTATCACGTTTCAGTTACCACCTTTTGTGAGAAACAATTAACTCCTCGCAATATTTTAATTCTTGCAAACACCAACTAAAAAGGCGCTCATTATTTGTCTTTTCTGGGGTGTAATTTCTATCCCGTCCTAAATAAGAGATGCAATGAGAAAGCTAAAAAATTTATTCGAAAACAACAAACGTTGGGCTGCACGTACAACCGAAGCCAACCCTGAGTTTTTTAAAATATTATCAATGCAACAAAACCCAGAGTACTTGTGGATTGGCTGCTCAGACTCCCGTGTTCCTGCCAACCAAATTGTTGATTTACTGCCGGGTGAATTATTTGTACACCGTAATGTAGCTAATGTGGTGGTACATACTGACCATAACTGTTTATCGGTAATGCAATACGCGGTAGAGGTGCTTAAAGTAAAACATATTATGGTGGTTGGCCACTATGGCTGTGGCGGTGTACAAGCGGTATTAAATAACGCCAAATTTGGTTTTATTGATAATTGGTTACGCCATGTTGGCGATGTAAAAGAAAAACACTTAGAGCAGCTTAATGCAATGGATGAGCAACAGCGTTTAAGCCGCTTAATAGAGCTAAACGTTATTGAGCAAGTACGCAACGTGTGCAGAACAAACATAGTTCAAGATGCATGGGATAAAGGGCAAGAGCTCACAATTCATGGTTGGGTATATGGATTAGAGAACGGCCACTTGCACGACTTATCATCGGTTGTAACCTGCGCTGATGAAGAAGGCGATGTGTATAAAAAAGCCGTTGCACATGTACTCGCTAAAGCCGGTTGCGAGTAATTTAAACAATGACTAAAACGGCGATAATCATAGGGGCAACAGGGGTTGTGGGGAGTGAGCTATTAACGCTTTTACTGCAAAGCCCTGCGTTTGGCCATGTGATTGCTATAACTCGCCGTAAGCTGGACGTTGAACATACTAAGCTCACTAATCAGGTTATTGATTTTGATTGTTTAACCAACTACTGCGCGTTATTTAAAGGGGATGTGTTTTTTTCGTGTTTGGGCACTACTAAAAAGCAGGCTGGCTCAACCGCGGCGCAGCGTAAAGTTGATTTTGATTATCAGTTTATTGCGGCGCAAATGGCGGCTAACAATGCAGTGAGTCATTATTGCTTGGTGTCATCAAGCGGCGCTAATGCACACAGCATCAGCCCTTACTTAAAAATGAAAGGCGAGCTTGAGCAGCACATAAAAACGCTGGGCTTTGCAAAAGTAAGTATATTCCAGCCGTCTTTATTAATAGGTGAGCGAAACGATACGCGAATAGCTGAGCAAATAGGCGCATTTGTGTTACCTGTTATTACTCAACTTCCTTTTTTAAAACGTTATAAACCCATTAGGGGTAAGCAAGTGGCGCTAAAAATGTGCGCTGTAAGTTTGGCGCAGCAACAACCACTGCAATACTATGTATTAGAGGCACTTTTTAATACATAGTGGGTAAATGTTAAAACTAAAAGCAAAAAAGCAGCCTTGGCTGCTTTTTTTGTGGCTGAGTATACATACGTAAATACGTGCTACTCGGCGTTATTTTTAGCATTTAGTTGTTGCTCTAGTAACACAACTTTTGCTTCAAGCTCTGTGAGTTTTTCACGAGTACGAATAAGTACTTGGCTTTGCACATCAAATTCTTCGCGGCTAACAAAGTCCATTTCAGCCAGCTTATTTTGTAAAACTTGTTTGGTTTTACCTTCCAGTGTATCTGCTAGGTTTTTTACACCTTGCGGCATGTTGTTGGTGATTTGCTTAGCAATTTCTTCAAGTTTTGCTGGATTGATCATAATCGTCCCTTGCTGTTGCCCTAAAATGATAATGACTAATATTACCTTATACCTAAGGTATTTAATACATGATCACCACAATGGAATTAATTAATCTA
Organism: Pseudoalteromonas sp. S327; assembly: GCF_005886415.1. Lineage (NCBI taxonomy): Bacteria > Pseudomonadati > Pseudomonadota > Gammaproteobacteria > Alteromonadales > Pseudoalteromonadaceae > Pseudoalteromonas > Pseudoalteromonas sp. S327. Next base: position 19,024 of record NZ_PNDP01000027.1, read on the forward strand.
ATGGCTATGCCTGTATCTGTGGTTACGGTAAAATTAGCTGCCTTTTAAAACTCCATGGTCGTTATGAAACTCAATCCAAAACAAGATGAAGCAGTAAAATATATTAGTGGTCCGTGTTTAGTACTCGCGGGTGCAGGCTCAGGTAAAACGCGCGTAATCACTAACAAAATTGCTTATTTGGTGCAAAAGTGCGAGTACAAAGCACGTAATATTGCTGCGGTAACGTTTACGAATAAAGCGGCCAAAGAGATGCGCGAGCGTGTATTACAAACGCTTAATAAGCAAGAAGCGAAAGGGCTGTGGGTATCAACCTTTCATACCCTAGGGCTTGAAATAATTAAAAAAGAGCTCAAAACGCTTGGCTTTAAAGAAGGTTTTTCACTGTTTGATGACCAAGATACTAACCAGCTGTTAGGTGATTTAACCGAAGACGAGCTTAAAAAAGACAAAGACCTACTTAATCTATTGAAAATGCAAATAGGCAGCTGGAAAAATGAATTAATTTTACCAGAGCAAGCCATACGCGAAGCACGTGATGCGCAAAAGGCGTTATTTGCGCAGCTTTACGCGCGTTATCAAAACCAGCTGCGAGCATATAACGCACTGGATTTTGACGATTTAATAATGATCCCCACCTTATTACTGAGTAGTAATGCCACCTCACGAGAGCGTTGGCAGCAACGATTTAGGTATTTGCTGGTGGATGAATATCAAGATACCAATACCAGCCAGTACCAGCTTGTTAAGTTATTAGTAGGCGAGCGAGCGCGTTTTACTGTGGTAGGGGATGATGACCAATCTATTTATTCATGGCGCGGAGCCCGCCCCCAAAACTTGGTACTGTTAAGTAAAGATTACCCCGGCCTTAGGCTCATAAAGCTTGAACAAAACTACCGTAGTGCCCAGCGCATTCTAAAAGCAGCAAATATTTTAATTGCCAATAACCCGCACGATATCGAAAAAAAGCTATTTAGTGAGCTTGGTTACGGTGAGCCGATTAAAGTGATTGGCTGTAGGGATGAAGAGCATGAGTGCGAGCGAGTTGTTGCTGAAATAATTTCTCATAAATTTATGAAGCGCACCAGCTATAAAGATTACGCTATTTTGTATCGCGGTAATCACCAGGCGCGCGGTTTTGAAAAATCATTAATGAGTAACCGCATTCCCTATAAAATTAGTGGCGGAATGTCGTTTTTTTCGCGTTCAGAAATTAAAGATATTATGGCGTATTTACGCTTGTTGGTTAACCAAGACGACGATAATGCTTTTTTACGCATAGTTAATACGCCGCGCCGTGAAATAGGCACCGTTACACTTGAAAAGCTAGGCACACTTGCAAACGAAAAACACCAAAGCTTATTTGCCACCTGTTTTGATAACGACCTAGGCTACCGCCTTAAAGGGCGTGGCTTAAATGCGCTTTCGGGGTTTGCGCGTTGGGTTGTTGAGCTTTCAGATAATGCAGTGCGTAGCGATACACTCGAAGCGGTAAAAGACTTGGTACGTAATATTAACTACGAAGCGTATTTATATGAGTCATCGCCAAGTGCCAAAGCGGCAGAAATGCGCATGAAAAACGTCTCAGAGCTGTATCGTTGGATCACCGATATGCTCACCGGAGATGCCGATAACGAACCGATGACCTTACCTGAAGTGGTCAGCAAATTAACGCTTCGCGATATGCTAGAGCGTAACGAGGAAGAAGATGAGTCTGATGCGGTACAGTTACTTACTTTGCATGCATCTAAAGGCTTAGAATACCCGTACGTATTTATGGTTGGTATGGAAGAGGGGTTATTGCCACACCAAGTAAGTATTGACGAAGAAAACGTAGATGAAGAGCGCCGTTTAGCATACGTAGGGATCACACGGGCCCAGCAAGAGCTGACACTAACGTATGCAAAAATACGTCGTCAGTTTGGCGAAACCTCACAAACAGAGCTAAGCCGCTTTGTGCAAGAGTTACCGCAAGATGACCTAGCGTTTGAAAACAAAAAAGCCCCAAGCTCGCAAGCTGAGCGCATGGAAAAAGGCCAAGCACGGGTCGCTAACTTAAGGGCGATGCTGAAAAAACCTAGTTAATAGACTGCGCGGCGTTGTTATTAGCCGCTACTGACTCCGATAAGCCTTGCTGCTTAGCAACAAATAAGTTTAGTCCGTATTTATCTAGCAAGGCTCTAAAGTTAAGTATAGAAGGGCCTTTGGCAATGACTTTTATGCCTTTTAGCTGAGTGATTGCCAGTACACCTTGTAATTGCAAGTTAAAGCTTTCTTGTTGCAGTACGCGTTTACTAAAGGTTGAGCTAAGTAATACATAATCGAAGGTAATGTCGGTCAGTGCATTTAGCTCACAGCGGTCTTTTGCAAAGTTATTTAAGCCAATGCTGTAGCCAAGCTGCGAGAGCTTTTTAAGGTTTTCTAGCTGAGTTGCACAGGCGTAACGTATTTCTTGGTCGTCAAACAATAAACACAGTTGGCTTTGCCCTTGCAGCTTACTTAATACCTCAGTAAATAAATTGAATTCAAGCGCTTCTAAAAGTAACCCTGAGCATGGCAACAATACCATGGCTACATTTGCCGCTAAGGCATGGGCATAGGCGTGCTGCAATAGTTCTAATTCAACTTGGAGGTGCTGCTCTTTATCGGTTGCAAACTTTTTCAGCACTTCAAAACTGGTATAGCCTAATACAGGGTGTTCACCAAAGGCTTCAAACAGTGACTCTGATTGCTGTTGTTCATCAAGGTTTATAATATCTGCACTTCTAAAACTCATCGGGAGTGAATCAAGATGGTGCTGTGCTGGAGATTCTGCGCTTGTTAGTGTTTGTGTTAATAACGGGTGGAACAGCTCATAGCGGTCGCGCCCTGCATTTTTAGCGTAATACATAGCAGCATCGGCATCGCGAATAATTTCATCGGTATGCTGATAACTTGAATTTGAGTACGTTATACCAATACTTGCACCACTTTGAATGCAGGTACCTTTACTGCAAAATGGCTTTTTCATTATATTAATAATGCGATCAGCTACATCTTCTGCTTGTTGTAGCTCTGTTAAGTGGGTAAGCAAAATTACAAATTCATCACCACCAAGGCGAGCGAGTAAATCGTGTTCGCGAATACAATGCGAAAATAAATCAGCCACACTTATTAAAAATTGATCGCCGGCATGGTGACCTAGTTGATCGTTTATATCTTTAAACTTATCTAAATCAATAAATAACACTGCAAAGTGATGATCAGGAAAACGATGGTAATGCTGCAGTGTTTTTTCTAGCTGGGTTAAAAACAAGCTGCGATTAGGCAGGCCTGTTAATGAGTCGTGATGCGCATCATGATAAAGCTGTTGCTCTACTTTTTTGCGCTCATCAATTTGCATTTGTAAATGTAGGTTAGCTTGCTGCAGCGCTTTTGTTTTTTCGTTAACTCGATACTCTAACTCTTGGTGGCTAGATTTAAGTGCTTGAGTGGCTAACTTTGTTTGTAAAACCGTGGCAATTTGGTGTGATACAAAAGTAATAAGCTCGCAGTCGTCTTTGCTAAAAATATGATTGTTATTATACGCTTGGCATGCAATTAAGCCGATAACCCCTTGCGATGTTTTAAGCGGAGCACCTAGCCAGCTGGTGGCCATTTGCTCCTCTGGTACTGGCTTATTTCGTTGTACATCACCACTTTCTAATAGCTCTTTGGCTCTACTAGGGTGTATAAGTTGGGTCTGCTCGCTGCTAATAACCAGCTCGCTATAACCTTTTGCAAAGGGCCTTGGCTCGGTGTTGTCTTTAAATTCATCCACACAGTACGGGAAGCTAATCCAACCAGTCTCTTTGTTATAAAGTGCAATGTATAAGTTTTCTGCGTATGTAATGGTTTTTATTATTTGATGAATTTTTACATAGGCATCATCTAAGTTTTGCGCTTGCGTTGCCAACTCCGATATTTTAAACAAAATTTGTTGGCGTTGTAGTGCGCGTTTTCGTTGTTCAATTTCTAGGTTTAACGCATCATTACTTTGCGTGAGCGCGCGGGTACGAATTTTTACTTCAGATTCGAGCAGCTCTCTTTTTTTAACTCGCTCTATGGCTGTGGCTAAGTATAAAGACATTACTTCGAGTAAATGCACTTGCTGGCTGCTGTAATCTTGGTGTTTATCGTAACTTTGCGCAGCAAGTACGCCAATAATGTTTTGCTCTTGATAAATAGGGACACCAACCCAGTACTCAGCAGGTGAGCCTAGTGCTTTAAATAAGCCGTTTTGCGCAGCGCTTTGCATTTCTTGTTTGGTAAAGCAGGTGGTTTTGCCAAGCTTATAAACGTAGCCTGTAGCGCCTTCTTCAAAACTATTATCTTGATTGAGGGCGACTGATATACCATCTTTTTCATCGCAAAAATAAGAAAGTTCCAAGGCATGAGTATATTGATTAGCAAGCACCACGTAAAAGCTTTTACTAGGTAGGTATGCTTGTAAAATGTCATGGATAGCGGGGTAAAGTAAGGTTAATTCGGCAACAGAGCTTGCTTGCTCTGATAGCTGGATCAGGGCATTTTGTAAGTGGTGAGATTGCTTATACTTTTCTAATAGCGCTTTAAGACGTTTATTTTGGTGCGCTAGTTTACTCGGTGCCGCGGGCTTATCTTCCGATGACATGAATCATATTATTTTATTATTGTATGTTTATTAAACGTATAATTTCACTTTTAGTTGCGACCGTCAAGTAACTAATGCCCTAAAATAGCAACTAAAAAGATTATTTTAGAAATAAAAAAGGCCTATTATAAAAATAGGCCTTTTTAAATTAATCACCCTATTTATCAGGGGCTTAATTAAATTATTTAGATGTCATGAAATCAATAGCTGCGCTAATCTCATCATCAGAACAATCCATACATGTTCCTTTTGGCGGCATCGCATTAAAACCGTTGATAGCGTGATCAAGCAGTACATCTTTACCTTTAGCGATACGCGGTGCCCAGTCATCAGCTGATTTAGGTGCACCTAGTGCGCCAGTACCGTGACAGGCAAAACATGCGCCTTGGTACACTTGCTCACCAGAGCGAGGGCCAGTAGGAGCTGCGGCTGCAGCAGCTTTCTCGCCTTCAAGATAAACAGCGCCAACTGGTGCTAAACGTTTTTTAATCGCATCTTCAGTCATAGAGTTATCATATGGCTGTGCGTATGCGGTGGTTGCTAGCACTAATAATGCTGCAGCTGATAGTTTTTTCATTTTGCCTTGCTCACTTCGATTTGAACGTGATCAATCACGATTATAGATGACGGAAATTAAACCGATTATACCTTTGTGTAACAATTTATAAAACGCCCACTGGTGTTTTTATCAATAAAACTGACTAATTTTTGCGTTAACGCAATAAAATTGCATGTTTCAGTTAACAAACATTTATAATCGGTGGCTTAGTAAATCACTATTTAAGCTAATGCTAGTACGTTTTTAACCAGTTTTTCGATCCCCGCATCGGCATCTAAAATAGACTGCGCCAGCATATAAGCAGGGGTGGTAACGAGTTTATTGTCCTCATCAATCACAATATCATCAACCGCACAGGCTGCGTGTGTAGAGCCTAGCTGGGTTAAAGCGCTTGCGGTCTGTTCATCATTACCTATGGTTAAAGTAGCATTGGGATATATAAACGGAATTAAAGCCGGCGCAATACACATGTAGCCAGCGGCTTTTTGTGCATTAGCAAATTGTTTACAGGCCTCTAATACTAGGTCGTTTATCTGCGCATCAGCGCCTTTAACGGCAAAATCACATAAATTTTTAGCGGCGCCAAATCCCCCTGGTACTATTAACGCATCAAATTCAGATGCCTTTAATTCGCATAATGATTTTATATCACCACGGGCAATGCGTGCTGCCTCAGTGAGTACATTACGGTTGCTTGGCATTTCTTCACCGGTGAGGTGATTAATAGTGTGAAGTTGTTCTATATCAGGAGCAAAACATTGATATGCAGCATCGTTTTTAGCTATGTGTAGCAGTGTTAATACTGCTTCGTTTATTTCACTGCCATCGTACACACCACAGCCGGCTAATATTACAGCTATCTTTTTCATGCTTTTGTGCTCCTTAAGTATTTTAAATAAGTCGTTTGGGTGAAGTTTAACACGGGCCAAAACACACACTAAAATAATTTTTTAGTTTAAAAAGTATTCGCAGTGCAAGTTGTATTGCGGTTTATGCCATTTTTGCCAGTGCGCTCGTAAAAAAAATTATAAAGGATCGCTATGATCTTTGATCCATTATGCTAGAATACTCCTCCGGTTATTTAAATGGATACAAATAACTAAAGTGACTAACAGCGGATGTATCAGTTAGAAAACCTTTTTCCACATTGGTTTTAAAATAATAAAAAAAGAACCTCGTATTATCTTTTTTAAACAAAACAAGCAGTTATTTATTTTTCTAAGCATTTTATTATGCATTGGAGGAATAGCTCGTGGCTGTTATCTACAAAGTTATCCACAGGTTGCTCCGCAATAATTATGGCTACTAAGCGTAATTCACTGTCGTTTTATTCACAACCTTATGGCATGCTTGTAATAATATTACTTTTTTGTATTTAGGATCCAAATTCACCATGGCTCAGATCCCCGAAAACCCGCTAATTTTAGTTGATGGCTCTTCATATTTATTTCGTGCTTATCATTCTCCACCGCATTTAACCAACTCTAAAGGTGAAGCAACTGGCGCTATTTATGGCGTGGTAAACATGCTTAAAAGTTTGATCAAACAATATGATCCGAGCCACATGGTGGTGGTGTTTGATGCCAAAGGCAAAACGTTCAGAAACGACATGTATAGCGAGTATAAAGCTAACCGTCCGCCTATGCCTGACGATTTACGAACGCAAATAGCGCCACTGCACAGTATTATTAAAGCGATGGGCTTTCCGCTAATTAGTATTGAAGGGGTTGAAGCCGATGATGTTATTGGTACGTTTTCGCGAATAGCAACTGAGCAAAAGCGCCATGTATTGGTTTCTACAGGCGATAAAGACATGGCTCAGCTAGTTAACGAGCATGTTACGCTAATCAATACCATGACCGACAGCATTTCAGATCCTCAAACCGTTGTTGAAAAATTTGGTGTGGGCCCTGAGCTAATCATCGACTATTTAGCGCTAATGGGTGATAAGGTTGACAACATCCCAGGTGTTGAAGGCTGTGGACCTAAAACAGCTGTTAAATGGCTACAAAAATATGGATCGCTTCAAGGTGTAATTGATAATGCCGGCGATATTAAAGGCAAGATTGGTGAGAAGCTTGCAAATGCTCTTGATCATTTACCACTTAGTTATGAGCTTGCCACCATTAAATGTGATGTTGAGGTAGAGTCAGACCTAGATACCTTTAAAGTACAAGAGCCAAATAAAGATGAGCTTATTGCACTGTATGGTGAGTGTGAGTTCCGCCGCTGGTTAGCTGAGCTGCTTGATAATCCAAAAGATGCAGAAAAAGCGCTCCCTACTGAGGCAAATGAACTGCCAAAAGTAGAAGACGCTCATTACGAAACTATCTTAACCGAATCACAATTTGATACGCTTATTGAGCAGCTAAATAGCGCTGAGTTATTTGCCTTTGATACCGAAACAACCAGCCTTGATTACATGCAAGCGCAGTTAGTAGGTATGAGCTTTGCTGTAAAAGCAGGCGAAGCTGCTTACTTACCAATTGCACACGATTACCCGGGTGCACCAGAGCAATTAAGCCTTGAATATGTAATGCAAAAGCTTGGGCCAATCCTCGCCGATGCTAACAAAGCTAAAGTAGGGCAAAACCTAAAATACGACAAGAGCGTACTGGCTAATGCAGGCTATGAGCTCAATGGCATTAAGTTTGATACTATGCTTGAGTCGTACGTATTTAATAGCGTGGGCACTCGCCATGACATGGATTCATTAGCGCTTAAATACTTAGGCCATAAAAACATTAGCTTTGAAGATATAGCCGGCAAAGGGAAAAAGCAGCTTACCTTTAATCAAATTGAGCTTGAGCAAGCTGCGCCTTACGCAGCAGAAGATGCCGATATTACACTGCGTTTACACCAAGTACTTTGGCCAAAATTAGAAGCTGATGAGAAGTTAAAGTCAGTATTTGAAACAATAGAAATGCCATTAGTGAATGTTATTTCTGATATTGAACGCACCGGCGTAGCAATTGATAGCAACATGCTGGCGGCGCACAGCCAGCGTTTAGGCGAGCGTTTACTTGAACTTGAAAAAGAAGCGTTCGAGATAGCTGGCGAACCATTTAACCTAAGCTCGCCAAAGCAGCTGCAAGTACTTTTATTTGAAAAACTTGAGCTGCCAGTCATTAAAAAAACACCTAAAGGTGCACCTTCAACGGCTGAAGAAGTGCTACAAGAACTTGCCCATGACTACCCACTACCTAAGGTGATTATTGAGCACCGTGGTTTATCTAAGCTTAAATCAACCTATACCGATAAATTACCGCTGATGGTTAATGAGAAAACACAGCGCGTGCATACTTCTTATCATCAAGCTGTTACGGCCACAGGGCGTTTGAGTTCTACCGATCCTAACTTACAAAATATCCCTATTCGTTCTGAAGAAGGACGTCGTATACGTGAGGCATTTGTAGCGGCACAAGGCTATAAAATTGTGGCTGCCGATTACAGTCAAATTGAGCTGCGTATTATGGCGCATTTATCGCAAGACAAAGGGCTACTAAATGCCTTTGCTAATGGGTTAGATGTGCACAGTGCAACCGCTGCTGAGGTATTTGGGGTTGAGCTAGAGGATGTAACCACAGATATGCGCCGTAAAGCTAAAGCAGTAAACTTTGGGTTAATTTACGGCATGTCAGCCTTTGGTTTAGCGCGTCAGCTTGATGTACCACGCCACGAAGCGCAGCACTACATAGATAAATACTTTGAGCGTTTCCCTGGGGTACTTGAGTACATGGAAACAACCCGCGAAAAAGCGGCCGAGAACGGGTATGTAGAAACTATTTTTGGGCGTCGTTTACACTTACCAGAAATTAATGCACGTAATGGAGCTCGCCGCAAAGGCGCCGAACGCGCAGCAATCAATGCACCAATGCAAGGTACAGCCGCTGATATTATTAAAAAAGCAATGCTGAGCGTGCATAGCTGGGTTAATCAACAAGCTCCCAATACCATTAAGTTACTTATGCAAGTACACGATGAATTGGTGTTTGAAATTAAAACCGATTGTGCGCAAGCATACACAAAGCAGATTTGTGAGCTAATGTCGCAAGCGGCTAGCTTAGATGTCCCTTTAATTGTAGAAGCTGACGAAGGTGAAAACTGGGAACAAGCCCACTAACCTAAAACATACTTACATTTTAAAAGCGCCGCAAGGCGCTTTTTTATTGCCTCTAAATAACTCACTCAATTAAGCGAATCGATATAAGTATTTCTACGCGTAAACAAAGTTTAGTTAAAAGTAGGTTAATTTAAGCAACTATTTGTATTAAATAGTTATATGTTCGTCAATTCGAACTATTTTGGCGGAATATCATTGTATTTTTATGCGCGCTTTTGCTAAAGTGCGCGCGTCCTCATCCTGTAGGACATCCTGTTGATGATGCATCTGAAAAGGTGCAACAAATTGATAGCTTCTCCCCAGTTTGCTATATCGGCCTGCTTGTTTTAAGCAGGCTGCTTTTTCTTCCTCATTAGATTGCCCTTTAAAGCTAAATAGCACCTCAAAGCGCTTTTTTACTATTCACACTTTATGCTCATTTATGTTTATTATTTTTTGTGCCATACCTTGCGCGCCCTCAAACGGGTATATGTATAAAGCAGTTATAAAGCAAACGTAGGCAAGTAAAGCTATCTCACGCAATGATTAGCGTGGATGTTGCGCTACGCCCCTAAAAAGCATCAGTTATAGGCTGTTATATCGTTATTAATTTTTTAATAACTGTACAGGCTAAGTAATTTAGCGCCGTCTTTAATTTGAGGTGGTTTGCCCCTATTTCAGGTGATAGTATCGAAAGCGCTATTATTCTCATTTTATTTTAGGAGTGCGTTATGTTTAAAACGTTAGCCATTATCGGTTTATCGTTATCAAGTGTTGCTTTGTCTAATGCCGCTCATGCAGATTGGCAGCTAGTCAATGACAAGAGCCAATTAAGTTTTGTTTCTATCAAAAAAGACTCGATTGCTGAGGCACATCATTTTACTAACCTAGAAGGAACACTTTCAGACAGTGGTGCTTTTAGTGTAAATATAGACTTAACCTCTGCAGAAACACTGATCCCTATTCGCAATGAACGTTTAACTCAATTTGTATTTGAAGCGGCTAAGTTTCCTCATGCAGTTTTAACTGCGGATTTAAAAAAGCAATTAAGTAATATTAAAAAGCCGGGCCAGCATGTATTAAAAGAGGTTGATGCACAGCTTGATTTTCATGGTAATAAAAAGCCATTAAAAATAAATGTACTTGTTAGCAGTGCCGAAAATGGCGATTTAAGTGTGTCGTCGTTTACGCCTGTGATTGTAAATAGCCAAGACTTCGGTGTGACCGAAGGCGTTAAAAAGCTACAGCAATTAGCTGGTTTACCTGCCGTTGCTACAGCCGTACCAGTTACTTTTGCGCTAACACTTAAAAAACAGTGATCTCGTTAACGGCGCTTAGTAAGCAATTAAGCGAGCCTAGCAAACCGTTTGATAGTTGGCAGCCTGCCCAGTGTGGTGAGCTGCCGATTATGATTAACGAGCAAGGGCAGTGGTTTTACGATGGCAGCGAAATTACTCGTCCTGCGATGGTAAAACTGTTTGCCAGTGTTTTATGCAAAGAAGGTGAGCAGTTTTATTTAAAAACACCCATCGAAAAAATAGCGATAGAGGTGCAAGATGCGCCTTTCGTTATCGTAAGCTGGCATATTGAAAGCACAGCGCAAGGGCAGGTTATGTGTTGTGTAGATAATTTAGCACGGCAATGGTTAATCAGTGCTGAGCAGCCTCTTTATATAAAAAACTATAAAAATGCAGCGGTGCCTTATTTGCAATTACCTTATGGGTGTAGCGCGCGGTTATCACGGAGTGTGTTTTATCAGTGGGCTGAAATAGCCGACGCTGATGAGCGTGGCTATTTTATAAAATCAGCAGGGGGAAAGTTTTATCTTTCGTAGGTGCTTATTTTTAAGCGTCTGAGCTGTCTTCATCACTTTGCGGTGCTACAGCCACAATTGGTCCTAAATACCACTCATCTAGCTTTTTAGCGACTTCCGGTAAACCTGTTCCCTTAAGTGATGAAAAAGCGTGTACAGTGATGTCACCGTCTAGTTCACTTAATTCGCGGCGTACTTGCAGTACTTGTGCTTTACGCGCACCTTGCTTGAGCTTATCGGCTTTAGTTAAAAGCGCCAATACCGGGATTTCGCTGCCAATAGCCCAGTTAATTAGATCTTTGTCTAAATCTTTTAATGGGTGGCGAATATCCATTAATATAACAATACCTTTTAAACTTTGACGTTTTTGTAGGTACTCACCCAGTGACTTTTGCCACTTCTTTTTCATTTCAATAGGTACTTTAGCAAAACCATAACCGGGTAAGTCGATTAAGCGCATATCGTCTACTTCACCTAACTCAAAGGTGTTGATTAACTGCGTACGACCTGGCGTTTTACTGGTACGAGCAAGTTTTTGATCTGTCAGTGCATTAAGAGCACTTGACTTACCTGCATTAGAGCGACCTGCAAACGCGACTTCAATTCCCGTATCAGCAGGTAATTTAGTGATGTCTGGCGCGCTTGTTACAAAAGACGCAGTATTATATTTGATACGAGATTTGAGCACAGGCTCTCCTAAAAACGTAAAAGTTAATCTTATTGAGCTAAATTCACTCAGGGCGCGTATTTTATACTATAAAGGATGTATTAAAAAGCGTATTTAAACACCTAAAAACTCTATAAATGGCACTATTAAAGCTGCTTAAAGGTTAATCTAGGTCAAAACCCTATAAATTATAAGCTTAATATGAGTAGAAAACGTGCCAGAGAATTTTTTATCGTGTAGAATACATGAATTACAACATCCATATTGTAGATGATACAGGGTCGGAAACAGAGAATTCACCATGAAAAAAATAGCACTATCTTTAACAATATTGCTTGGTGCGTTGTCAGCAAGCAACGCAACAGCATTTGATGGCGATGTAAACGCAGGTAAAGAAAAATCAGCAACGTGTGCGGCTTGTCACGGCCCAGACGGTAATGCACCGGTTAATATTTACCCTAAACTTGCAGGCCAGCACCCAGATTACATCCTTAAACAACTTAAGGATTTAAAATTAGGTATGACTTCAGGCGGTAAAGAAGGCCGTATGGATCCTGTAATGAGCGCGATGGCTATGCCACTTAGCGAACAAGACATGAAAGACCTATCTGCTTATTTTTCTTCATTGAACATGACTGAAGGCGCCACCCCTAAAGACGTGGTTGAAGTTGGTCAAATGCTTTACAAAGCAGGCGATGCTGAACGTGGTATTCCGGCTTGTGCGGCGTGTCATGGTCCGCGAGGCAATGGTTCGTCTCTTGCTAAGTTTCCTAAAATTTCTTTTCAGCACCCAGAGTACATTAAAGCTCAGCTAGAGAAGTTTCGTGATGGAACCCGTAAAAACGACCATAACGGTATGATGCAAGATATAGCGAAAAAGCTAACTGATAAAGATATTGAAGTACTATCTCAATACTTAGGTGGCTTACACTAAAGTCGTATTTATCTAGTATTAGCTAGTGTAATACTATGTAATATGATTAAAAAGCAGCTTACGCTGCTTTTTTTGTGTCCACATTTTAACGATATCACCCTTTAGTTTGTGAGACATTTGCCATGCTCTTTTGTAAGAAATAACTTATTTTAAAAATATTTTTACAGTTAAATTTATGTTTGTTATAAGTTTTTTGTTTTTTATATGTGCTCTATGTAAGAAAAATTATATAAACCAGTTGTAACAAAAATATTAACGGGTAAATTAACCACTGTCGCAAAACAACAATAACAACATGGATTATGCTAAAGGAAAATGGCGCGACACGACTGAATAGCACATTGAAGGTGCTACAAAAGGAAATAACAAGAAAGCGTCAGGATGACCGTAAATAATAAAATCTCAAGGAAGTTTAATAATAAAAACAAAATGGAATGTAACAAGGAAGGTTAAAATAATAACAATACGGACTGATAATAATAAAAATAATAAAGACTAAAAAAAGTCGAAGGGAGAAGTGTCCAGATAATGGCGCTCAGATTAGTAGGCGGTAGAGATGTTTTCTCTACCGCCTTTTTATTTGTCCTGTTACAATACCCACCGTTTAGCAATAAGCTAATGCGCTAATTCAACGAGCAACCCAAGCTTTAATGCGCAAATCGAATTCTTCTGGCTAGGCCAGCACTGCGATGCTCATGTTATGTGCCTCGCTCAAAACCTCTTAAGTGAGATGATCAAGATATGAGTAGAAAGAAAAAATCACGCAAAATTCCTTCAAACGGCCCTGTTCGTTTAAGCCAAGATAAGCTTAAAGAAATGCGTGCGTTAAAAGAGCAACGAGTTAAAAAGCCAAAGGGCGCTAAGCCTGGTTCTCGTAATGCACCTGAGCTATTAGATAGCGATACTAAAAAAGCAAACTCAGCGCCAAAAGATAAGCGCGTCGGCAGTAAAAAAGCCGTGCCTTTAGTGGCTAGTGCACCACAGCCGCAAGTAGAAATGAAGCGTAACTTAAAGCCAACAGTTGAGCTTAAAAAGGTTACAGAGCCAGAGCTTACGCCTGAGCAAGAGCTAGAAGCGCTTGAAAACGATGAGCGTTTACTTAAGCTCGTTGAGCGCCATGAGCAAGGTGAAATGCTGACGGGTAAAGATGCGAAGTACTTTAATAGCCGTATTGCTCGCCACCAAGTACTTTGTAAGTTACTAGGTATCGAAGATGAAGACGAGTTTGAAGATGATTTTGAAGATAACTTCGAAAGCGACGGTAACTCAGATTTCGATAAGTACCTTTCAGATGATTTAGCCAATGAGTGGCTAGATGATGATGACGACAAATAGTAAGGGCGCTTAATGAGTACCGCAGTGATTGTAGCCTTGTTTGTAGGTGCTGTTATTATTGCTGGCTTAGCATTTTATGCAGGTCAGTTGCTCTATAAGCTTAACGCGCAAAAAAAGTTAATTGCGCAAAAGCAAGCAGAGCAACAGCAAAAGCTTAAGCAGTCGCGCTTAAAGCGTAACGCTAAACTTGCAGATAGCATTCATCTAATTGCTCGTGCAATGGCTGAAGAGCAATGTGAGTACTCTGAAGGCTGTTTACGAATTTGGGTTTTAATGTCTCAGTACGCTTTTGAAGATGAGCGAGATTTAACGCTAGCGTACCCAGGCATTTATAAAATGTATAACGTTGTGAAAGAAATGCCGACTCACGATGCACGCAAAAAATACTCTAAAAAAGAGATTTTTAAGCAAGATACAGCACGTTGGCGAGCTGAAGAAAACTTTAGTGATGAGATTAAAGCAGATTGCGACAAAATCATTGTTGAGTTTAAAGCTGCGCCGGGCAGCGAAAACATCGTGTTTAATTAAACCCTATAGAAAATACAAAAGCAGACTCAGGTCTGCTTTTTTTATGCCTGCTTATCGACACGTTTTTACCACCTCAAACGTGATAAGCGAATTGGTATAGCACTAATTAAATCACACGTGAGAAACGGGTTTTACTTATTTGCTTTTGTAAGTGAGCATCAAAGCACATACATATAATACGAATAAATAGATTTCCGCGAGGCGTGACGCGTATTACCTTATCGTTTATATGCACCATGTCATCGTCTATTAAAGGCTTTAGCGCTAACAGCGCATCCGCAAAATACTCATTAAAATGTATAGAATGCTTTTTCGAAAATGCGTGCGTGTCTAATTCAAACTGGCAAATAAGTGATTTAATAGCCTCCGCGCGTATTACATCATCGTGCGTTAAATGCATTCCTTTATGTATAGCACTGCCGGCTTGCGTTTCAATTGCGTGATAATAATGCTTAAGCACTTTTTGGTTTTGTAAAATGGCCGTGCCAATTTGCGAAATAGACGAGACCCCTAAACCTAATAAGTCGCAATTACCGTGAGTGGTATAGCCCTGAAAGTTGCGATGTAGCTGCCCTTTATTTTGCGCGACTGCAAGTTCGTTGTCGGCTTTTGCAAAATGATCCATACCAATAAACTGATAGCCTGCAAAGGTCATTTGCGCCAAGGTGTTTTTAAACATGGTTAGCTTGTCGTGGGCACTGGGTAAGTCAGCCTCTTTTATTTTACGTTGCGCTGCAAAGTGCTCTGGTAAATGTGCGTAATTAAATACAGAGACTCTATCTGGGTTTAAGGCAATTAGTTGCGCTATTGTTTTTTCAAAGCTGTGGGGTGTTTGTTTAGGTAGGCCATAAATCATATCTGCATTTATAGACTTAAAGCCAAGCTCGCGGGCTTGGGTTATCAGTGCTTTAACGGTATCTACTTGCTGCGTGCGGTTAACCGCTTGCTGTACCTCATCGTTAAAATCTTGAATACCAAAGGATACGCGGTTAAAGCCTAAAACCCGTAAGTGTATAAGCATATCTTTAGTAAGGGAGCGTGGGTCTATTTCAATGCCTCGCTCAGTGTTGCGGGTAAAGTGAAAGTGCTGCTCTAATAAGTTAATTAAGCGCGTCATTTGCTTTACAGTTAAAAAGGTTGGCGTACCACCCCCTAAATGTAATTGCTCCACTGTGTAGTGTTTAAATAAAGGGGCATGCGCTGCTATTTCTTTTGTTAAATAATCTAAATATACATCGGCTTTAGACTGATGGCGTGTGATCACCTTGTTACATCCGCAGTAATAGCAAAGCTCACTGCAAAATGGGATATGAATATATAAAGAAAGTGAGCGACTAGAGGATGATTTTATAGCGCTAACAAGGTCTTGTTGCTGATACCCCTCGCTTAAAGATAAAGCGGTGGGGTAGGAGGTATAGCGTGGCCCTGACACGTTATACTTATTTATAAGAGTTTGATCCCATTTTGGAAGCTTTATCATCACGCGCACCTTATGTATTAATGAGGTGTTGAGTATAAAAAGCTTTTAAGGGAGGGGTTTTGATCTACAACAAAAAAGGTGCCTAAGCACCTTTTTAAAATAGTATTTTTTGTTAATACGTTATGTTGTGGGCATCTTTTAAGTATTGAAACAATTCTTTATAGCCCTTGCCTGGCTTTTCAGCTTTAACTTCTTTAGCGGCGTTGCGTACCAATTGGCGCATTTTTTGGCGCTCAAGGGTTGGGTATTGCTCAATAGTTTCGTTAATTAAATCATCGCCTTGCTCAATTAAGTCGGTACGTAATTGCTCAATTTTTTTAATTAAAACCTCAGCTTGGTTATTTTTATTAAGCATTACATCAATAATGGCTTTAATTTCTTCAACGTTTTCTACTGTGCGTAGCGTTTTAGCAATGTAATTTAAGTGGCGGCGGTACGCATCGCTCTTATTACTGATTTTATCAGCAACTACCATGGCTGCTTTCAAATCGTCATTGAGTGGTAAGCGTTCGCGTTGCTTTTTCCCCATTTTAGCAATTTCAGAACCTAACTGATGAAACTCTTGCGCGTCGCGCTTTAGTTCACTTTTTGATACGTAAATAATTTCTTCTTCAATTTCAGCAGGCTTGCCTTTTTTCTTCGCCATGGGGTGCTCTTAAGTAAAAATAACTTTTGCCATTATACGCGATTCTTTTAGTGATTAATATTAGCTGATGTGGTGCAGTGAGTGTGTTAGCATTTAAAGATAAGAAATGCGTGCAATATTGCCTTAAGGCTCAGGACTTAATTTATGAAAAGCCAACAACACGATCCAATTTATTCTCAAATCTCTCAAGTAAAAGATGCCGTAGCTGAAGTGCTCGAGCATGCTAAAAAATTGGGTGCCACTGCCGCAGAAGCTGCTATGTCTAGCACATCGGGTTTATCGGTAAGCACACGCATGGGTGAAGTAGAAACCATAGAGTTTAACCAAGATGGTGGTTTAGGTATCAGTGTTTATGTAGGGAATAATAAAGGCTCGGCGTCTACTGCTGATCTAAACCCAAAAACACTGCGCACGGTAGTAGAAAAAGCCATTGATATTGCCAAATTTACCTCAGACGACCCTTTTAATGGTATTGCCGATAAAGAATTGCTCGAGTTTGCCCCTAAGGACCTTGATTTATATCATCCGTGGGATGTAAGCCCTGAGCAAGGTATTGAGCTATGTCACGCTGCAGAGCAAGCCGCTTTAAATGCTGATGAGCGTATTGTTAATTCAGATGGTGCAAGTTTTTCATCGCACCAAGGCTTACGTGTGTATGGTAATAGCCATGGTTTAATTGCTGGTTTTCCACGTACGCGCCACAGCATTAGCACTATGGTAATAGGCAAAGAAGGCGAGCACATGCAGCGCGACTCTGCTTATACTGTTGCTCGCGATCAGGGCGGACTTAACGACGCCGCTGCGGTAGGCCTAGAAGCCGCCACCGAAACTCTGGCTAAACTAAATAGCCAAAAGCTGGGTACTATGAAAGTCCCTGTTATTTTTAGAGCCGATATTGCCAACTCATTGTTTGGCCATTTAGTGTCGGCAATTGGCGGCGGGGCGCTTTATCGTAAATCGAGCTTTTTACTCGACAGCCTAGGCACTCAAGTATTTAGTAAGAGCGTTAATATTGCTGAGCGTCCTCATATATTAAAAGGATTAGCGTCGTCGCCTTTTGATAGCGAAGGGGTAAAAACGATTGACCGTGAAATTATTCAAGGCGGTGAGCTGCAAACGTACTTATTAGCAAGTTATGCAGCGCGTAAACTAAATATGGCTCCAACAGGCCATGCAGGCGGTATTCATAACTGGTTAGTTGAGCAAACGCACAACGATTTATCGGCTTTATTAAAAACCATGGGAACAGGCTTATTAGTTACCGAGCTGATGGGGCAAGGCGTAAACACCGTTACGGGTGACTACTCGCGTGGAGCAGCTGGTTTTTGGGTAGAAAACGGTGAAATTCAGTACCCTGTTAGTGAAATTACCATTGCCGGAAATTTAAAAGACATGTTTAAAGGTATTTCGGCCATAGGGGGCGATATTGAGCGCAGAGGCGGCATTCAAACCGGCTCAGTACTTATAGAGCAAATGCAAATAGCAGGCGCTTAATAGCAATTAGCAATAATACTTAATTAAGCGAATTGATATAATATAAAAGCACATATTAAAGCCGAGCATTTAATCGCTTGGCTTAAACGTGCTCTATTTAAATTTTTGAGGTGTTGAATGGCTAAAGATAGGTACGCACCAAAACCCCTGACTGACATTATGGCAGGCCTTAATAATCGCTTATCAGCCTATGCAGGTAAAAGCCAAGCGCTTGATAAGCAACAGGTGTTGCTTAAAGAGTTTTTAGGCCCAAAGCTTGCTGAAAAATGCCGTGTGAGTAATTACCGCGATGGCACGTTGATGATTGAAGCTGTATCGGCGGCAATTGCCCTTAAACTTAATTATTTAAAAATGGATATGCAGTCGCATTTTAGAGCGGCAGGCATGGCAGAGCTCGGACAAATTAAAATTGTTGCAAACCCTCAAGCAACAGCGCGCTTAAGCCCAACTGCAGATAAACCCGGCCCCGCAGGTAAAGCACCTGGCAATTCAAGAAAAATGAGCCAGCAAACTTCAGATTACCTTAATGCCATTGCCGCATCAGCGCCCCCTTCGCTGAAAGAAAAGCTAGAGCGCCTTGCTCGCCATGGTAAAAAATAACTCGCAAAAGCGCGATTATGGTTGTTGGTAGGGCTATTTTGTTACCTCGTCTCATAGAAAATACTTTGTTACATATTCTATTTTATTGTTTCTTTAATGGGGTTTATCATACAAATTCGGCGTGTTGTTTTAACCGCCTAAATATTAATTTCATTAAGTGAAAGCATTGCAGGGCGCTTTTATTTTTTCTCTGGCATGCAATAGTTTAATGAAATAGATATTTTATTCTTTACTAACAAACGGAATAATTATGAAAAAAGTAACTATTACCGCTGCAAGTATCGCACTTGCACTGGGCCTAGTAGGTTGCGGTGAAAAACAACAAGAAACGCAAGTGGCCGACACCGCTGCCGTTACAGCACCGGCAGAAAAAACGCTTGAGCTAGGTGTAAACCTTGCCAATATGGATGAGTCGGTTCGTGCACAAGATGACTTTTATTACCATGTAAATGGACAGTGGCTTGCTAAAACAGAGATCCCTGGCGATAAGTCGAACTACGGCTCGTTTACACAGTTATACGACGAGTCGCAAAAAGCGATGAAAACAGCGCTTGAAAGTGCCGCTAATAATAGCAGTGCTAAAAAAGGCAGCGATGAGTACAAAATTGGTGCTTTTTACAAAAGCTACATGGATAAAGACACACGTGATGAGTTAGGTATTACACCTTTACAACCTTCACTTAATACCATTGATAGCCTAGATTCAAAAGCTGACCTTGCTCCTTTAATGGCTAAAATTCAGCAGCAAGGTGCGAGCTTACCATTTGGCTGGTTTGTAAATAACGACGCTAAAAATTCAAGTGAATACGCGTTGTACTTATCGCAATCTGGACTTGGCTTACCTGATCGTGACTATTACTTAAAAGATGATGAAAAATTTACTAAAATTCGCGCATCTTACGAGCAATACATAACCGATATTTTAGCTAAATCTGGCGTTGAAAATGCCGCTGATGCCGCGAAAAACGTTATCGCATTTGAAAGCGCTTTAGCTGAGGCGCAATGGAGCCGAGTACAAAGCCGTGATGCAACTAAGTCATACAATAAAATGACCGTAGCTGAGGCAAATAAGCTAACAGGCGACTTTGATTTAGCTGCATTTTTCAAAAGTGCTGGGGTAGATACCTCAGACATTATTGTACGTCAGCCAAGCTACTTAGAAGGGTTTGCTGATGTGTACAAAGAAACAGATTTAGCAACGTGGAAAAACTACTTAAAGTTTCATTTTGTAAGTGGTTACGCGCAGTTACTGAGCACTGACTTGGTTGATCTTAAATTTGATTTTTACAGCACCACATTACGTGGCGTAAAAGAGCAAGCGCCACTTTGGAAAAAAGCGGTTGATGCATCTAACAGCGTACTTGGCGAAATTTTAGGTAAAGTATACGTAAAAGATAACTTCCCGCCTGAAGCAAAAGCACGTATGGAAGAGCTGGTAGATAACGTTATTAAAGGTTACGGCGTTGCTATTGAAAACCTTGAGTGGATGAGCCCTGAAACCAAGCTTGCAGCCCAAGAAAAGCTAAACAAATTTACCCCAAAAATTGGCTACCCAGATAAGTGGAAAGACTACTCACAGCTGAGCATTAACCCTGATGAATTAGTGGGTAACTACATACGTTACAGCCAGTGGGCTTATAGCGACATGATTGCTAAATTAGGCAAGCCAGTGGACCGCTCTGAGTGGCACATGACGCCACAAACAGTGAATGCTTACTACAATCCAGTAAATAACGAAATTGTATTCCCAGCTGCTATTTTACAGCCACCGTTCTTTAATTTAGAAGCCGATGACGCTGTAAACTACGGTGCAATTGGCGCAGTAATTGGCCACGAGCTAGGTCACGGTTTTGACGACCAAGGTGCTAAATACGATGGTGACGGTAACTTACGTAACTGGTGGAGTGAGTCTGACCTTAAACAGTTTGAAGAGCGTACCGGTGCGTTAGTAGCGCAATACAACGAATATAAACCGTTTGAAGATGCGGGTGTTAACGGCGAGCTTACCCTTGGCGAAAACATTGGCGACCTAGGTGGTTTAACGGTGGCTTATAAGGCGTATCAATTATCGTTAGGTGAGAACAAAGCGCCTGTTATTGATGGCTACACCGGCGATCAGCGTTTCTTTATGGGTTGGTCACAAATTTGGCGTCGTAAGTACCGCGATGAAGAGCTACGTAACCGCTTAATGACAGACCCGCATTCACCAAGTCATTACCGTGTTATCGGTATCTTGTCGAACATGCCTGAGTTTTACCAAGCGTTTGACGTAAAAGAAGGCGACAAAATGTATATCAAACCAGAAGACCGCGTAAAAATTTGGTAATTGATAGCCTTTTAGTTAACTTGAATCTGGTTAAGAGATAAATTAGCCAGCATTTAGGTTGATAAATAAAAGCCAGTAAGTGTTTAGCTTGCTGGCTTTTTTATATTTAAATACTGAGTACTAATACCAATGCGCAATAATACTTAATTTAGGGCTACTGCATGAGTGTTTTATGCATCCAGCTTTGATTGCTTAAAATATTTTTATACAAAGCCAGCTGGTTTTGCGCACGTTCTAAATTATGTTCTGCATGGGTGGTTTTAAAGTACACGTCGTTATTTAAGTAATCAGTTAAAAACCGCACACTGAGCATTAGCGGCATAACTTTAGCGCCAAGTAGCAAACTTGCTTGCTCTTTGTTGCTAATAGCCGATTTAAGGGGGGCAAGGTAGCCTTTAACAAGCGCTGTAAATACCTCTTTGCGAATAACCACTTTATCAATATTAATCGAATCTTCTGCCTCAGCGCAGCAAAATGTGCGCACCATGTCTCCAAAGTCATATAATAAAAAGCCTGCCATACATGTATCTAAATCGATAACTGCTTTTGCTTTATATGTATTGCTGCAATACAGCATATTATTTATTTTAGTGTCGTTGTGGCACACTCGGGTGGGCAAATCGGCTGTTACGTCAGCGAGTTCTTTTACTAAATGCTGTTGTGCAATGCAGTAGTCAATGTCGTTTTTACACTGCTGGAGCCGCTCTTTAGTGGCGGTGCTAATAGCTGTATTAAGCTGCTCAAAGCGCATAGCTAAGTTATGAAAGTCAGTAATAACAGGGTAGAGACTTGATGCGTCAAAATCGAGCAAGGCACGTGTAAAGGTGCCAAATGCAAATGCGGCTTGCTGTGCGTGATGGGGCTCTGTAACCACATCTTCGCTAATACTTTGGCTAATAAAATTAAGCACGCGATAGTACGCGTTGTTAATTGTAATAAGGTATTCACCTTGGCAAGTACTTATATGCTTAACAATGTCGAGCGGGTAAGTATTTGCTTGTTGTTTAGCGCTTAGGTGCTGCTCAATTAACTGGGCGTTATTGACCAGTTGTGCTGGGTTTTTAAATACATGAGTATTGAGCTTTTGAACAACAAATTGCTGCGCAGCATTAGTTAACAGCCACGTGGTGTTTATATGTCCGCTGCCTAAAGAGCTCACCTGAGTAAGCTCAGGGTTTAGCGCTAATAGCTCACTTAATTTATTTTGTATTGCTGTATTCATGTGCTTTAGGCGTATCGCGCTTGTATTTTTTCGATAATCTCAGCGTTAGCAGCAGGGAACTCATAGTTACTAAGCTGATTAATAGCGACCCATTCACTTGGTTGCCCTTCGGCGCCATGTGCTTCACCGCTAAAGTTACTCACAACGTGAATATCAAGTTTTACACATTTATCGCCATAGTCATGTTCAATTACCATAAGTTGGCTAGAGCTATGAATGGTAATGCCAACTTCTTCGCTTAGCTCACGCTTAAGTGCAGCAAATACGCTCTCGCCAGCTTCTACTTTCCCGCCTGGAAATTCCCATAAGCCACCTTGATGTTGCTCATCAGCGCGCTTGCAGATAAAGATGGCGTTATTTTTTTTTATTACGCCTACCGCTACATTTACAATTTTTGTTGTCATGTTTTTTCTCCATAAAAAAAGCGACGCTAGCGTCGCTTTTTAATTACATACAATGCGTCGTTACTTTAATTTACCACAACATTGCTTAAACTTTTGTCCTGAGCCACACGGACACGGATCGTTACGGCCAACTTTAGGCGCTGTTCTTGCCATTACAGTTGCGCTTTGAGGTGCTTCACCGCCTACATGTTCAGCTTCTTCGTGTTGGTACTCGCGAGGGGCATTTTCACTTTTACGGTGTTGCTCTTCTACTTTTTCAACATCTTCTTCGGCACGAACTTGTACTTTACTTAAAATGCCCACTACATCAACTTTTAAGTTTTCAAGCATTTCGGTGAATAGCTCAAACGACTCGCGCTTATATTCTTGCTTAGGATTCTTTTGTGCATAGCCACGTAAGTGAATACCTTGGCGTAAATGATCCATTGCAGCAAGGTGATCTTTCCAGTGCTGATCAAGACTTTGAAGCATAATCGCTTTTTCAAACTGACGTAGTACAGAGTCGCCAACTTGCTCTTCTTTTTGCTTGTAAGCTTGCTCAACCGCTTGCTCAATACGCTCACGAAGTTTTTCTTCGTATAGTTTATTGTCATCAGCTAACCACTGCGTGATAGGCAGCTCAATCAGGAAGTCTTGTTTTAAGCGCTCTTCAAGGCCTGGTATATCCCACATTTCAGCAAGGCTTTGTGGTGCAATGTATTGATCAATAACACCTGCGAGTACGTCCCCACGGATTGCTGTAATGGTTTCTGAAATATCGCCTTCTTCAAGCAGCTCGTTACGTTGAGAGTAAACAACACGACGTTGATCGTTTGCTACATCATCGTACTCAAGTAATTGCTTACGTACATCAAAGTTGCGTGCTTCTACTTTACGCTGAGCGTTTTCAATTGCACGGTTAACCCAAGGGTGCTCAATGGCTTCGCCGCGTTGCATGCCTAGTTTACGCATCATGTTAGTCATGCGCTCGCCGGCAAATATACGCATTAGCGCATCATCCATCGATAAGTAAAAACGGCTAGAGCCGGCATCACCCTGACGACCAGCACGGCCACGTAATTGGTTATCTATACGGCGCGATTCATGACGCTCAGTACCAATAATATGTAAACCGCCAGCGTCAATTACTGCATCGTGGCGAATTTTCCACGCCGCTTTAATTTCAGCAATTTGCTCATCTGTTGGGTTTTCTAGTTTTTCAACTTCGCTGTTCCAGTTACCACCAAGCACAATATCGGTACCACGACCGGCCATGTTGGTTGCAATTGTTACAGTACCTGGTAAACCTGCATCCGATACGATGTCAGCTTCTTGCGCGTGGAATTTAGCATTAAGTACGTTGTGCTTAATTTTTTCTTTGCGCAAAAACTGCGATAAATACTCAGAGCTTTCAATCGAAATAGTACCTACAAGCACAGGCTGTCCGCGCTCTTGGCAATCTTTAATATCGGCTAAAATAGCTTCGTATTTTTCTTCTTGTGTTAGGTAAACTAAATCGGCGCGATCATCACGGATCATCGGCTTATTAGTTGGCATAACAACCGTGTCTAGGCCGTAAATAGATTGAAACTCAAATGCCTCAGTATCGGCTGTACCTGTCATACCGGCTAAAGTTTCGTATAAACGGAAGTAGTTTTGGAACGTGATTGAAGCCAGTGTTTGGTTCTCGTTTTGAATTTTTACACCTTCTTTAGCTTCAACAGCTTGGTGTAAACCTTCAGACCAACGACGACCTTCCATTGAGCGCCCTGTGTGCTCATCGATAATGATAACTTCGTTTTCTTTAACAACGTAATCAACATCTTTTTGATAAAGCTTGTGGGCACGAAGTGCGGCATACACATGGCTCAGTAAGGTAATACTACCGGCTGAGTATAGCGAGTCGCCTTCTTCAATCAAGCCACGTTCAGTAAGTAGGTCTTCTACTTTAATTTGACCGCGCTCAGTTAAATGAACTTGCTTAGACTTTTCGTCAATTGTGTAATCGCCATCGCCTTCAATGCCTTCTTCGTCTTCTTTTTCTTGAAGTTCTAAAAGCGGCACAATTTTATTGATTTCGATGTATAGCTCAGAGCTATCTTCAGCTGGGCCTGAGATAATAAGTGGTGTACGCGCTTCATCAATTAAGATTGAATCCACTTCATCCACTACCGCATAAAACAGTGGGCGCTGTACACGCTCATCAATGCTAAATGCCATGTTGTCACGTAGGTAGTCAAAACCAAATTCGTTATTTGTACCGTAGGTAATGTCAGCAGTATAAGCTTGTTTTTTCTGTTGTGGCATCATGCCTGGTACGTTACAGCCCACAGTAAGGCCTAAGAACTCAAATAACTCGCGGTTTGTTTCAGCATCACGTTTAGCAAGGTAGTCGTTCACGGTAATTACGTGCACGCCTTTGCCTGTTAAGCCATTTAAGTAGGCTGGAAGTGTGGCTGTGAGGGTTTTACCTTCACCGGTGCGCATTTCTGCAATACGACCTTGATGTAAAACCATGCCGCCTAATAGCTGTACGTCAAAGTGACGCATGCCATTTACACGCTTTGACGCTTCGCGTACCACAGCAAATGCTTCAGGTAGAATGTCGTCAAGGCTTTGTCCGTTATCGTAACGTTCTCTAAACTCAGCTGTCTTAGCTCTTAAATCTTCATCAGAAAGCGCTTCTAATTGCGTTTCTAGCGCATTAATTAGCGCGACCGTCTTTCTTAGGTTTTTAATAGTGCGGTCATTGCGACTACCAAAAATCTTGGTAAATAAATTAGATATCATGATAAAACCGTTACAATGTATTCTTTGTTAACCGAGTGTCGGCTAACCCATTTTTTACAATTGGTAATTAATATGTACTTTTACATAACCTGTAGAACATATTAATTAGCAATTTTGTATTAAAGAGCCTCAAAGCACTGTTTAATACGTGTGCTACTATACCAGACTCTGCCAAACAACAAACTATCTCAACTAAAAGATGTGTATTAAAAACAGAAAAATTTGATCTGATGCGTAAAAACCACTTTAACTGATTTAATTACGCTAAAAAATAGCAGCAAGTTGTGAAGATATGGTGTTAAAAAATTTAAAAACAAGAGTGCTAGGGCATGCAGGCCTTGGGTGATTGAAATTCATTCAATCTACAAAGCTCAACACACCCTAGGTGGGTTAATTTATACTTAGTTACCCACCTTATTACGCTGTGCTTTTTAAAGTTTAAACTGATTAACCGTTTTGTTTAAGGCAACAGCAAGATCGCTTAAATCGCGCGCTTCATCTGCTAAAATGTGTGCGTGATCAGCTGTGCTGTTTACTAAGCCATTAATTGCTGCAAGGCTGGTATTAATGTCCTCTGCGACAACGGTTTGTTGCTCAGTTGAAGTGGCAATTTGGTGGCTTTGGTCTTGCACTTTAGTTACCGACTGAGCAATGTTTTGTAATGAACTTAGTACTTCTTTTGTTTGCGATACTGAGCCTTCAGTTTGCTCTTGCCCTTGTAGCATCATTACCGACGCTTGTTGGGCAATTTGCTGTAAGCGAGAAATCATATTACGAATATCGTCTGTTGATTCTTGCGTACGGCTTGCCAGTGAACGTACTTCATCAGCAACTACCGCAAAACCACGGCCATGCTCACCTGCACGCGCAGCTTCAATGGCGGCATTTAGAGCAAGTAAGTTAGTTTGATCGGCAATGGAGTTAATTACATCCACCAATGCACCAATGTTATTACTTTCTTGCTCAAGCCCTGCTACCACTTTAGACGCTTCACCTATGTGTAGCGCAAGTTCGGTCATCACACGTTGTGCTTGAGTTGAGCGGTCAGCCCCTTCGGCAGTAATAGCTTGTACTTCTTCGGCGGCGCTGTTGGTATGCTGTGCGTTACGCGATATTTCAAGTACAGTGCTGGCCATTTCGGTCACGGCGGCACTTACGCTGTCTACTTGTTGTTTTTCTTGCTGTATTTCGGTGTTGGTTTGAGCAGACACGTTTTTAAGTTGCGCTGCGGCATTGGTTAACTGCTCAGCTTGTGCGGCTGTTTCTAGCATCATGGCGCGCAGCTTATCAATGAATGTATTCATGTGATTGGCAAGCTGGCCGACCTCATCCTGGCTGGTAATATTAATCTTTTGGGTTAAATCGCCTTCGCCCGATGCAATATCACGCATTATATTAGTTAAGGTGGTAATAGGCTGCGAGATCATGTGGGTTGCCCATAATATCATCGCTAGAATGATCACTAAAATAATCACCACTGCGGTGGTTGTGGTGGTAACCGCCTCATTAACGGGGGCTTCAATCATGCTGGTTGGGATCAGTATACCTACATACCAATCTAGATAAGGTTGCTCTAGTTGTAAGCGATGATACACCACATAATACTCTTCTCCTTTTAAGGTCACCAATTGGCTGCCTTCGAGGTTATTACGCATTTGTGCGTTAAGCTCTGTAAAGCCTGAAGTATTATTAAACTGGCTTTCAAGGCCATCTAGCCCTTCTTTACCTTTAGGGCCTTCGTCGGTGTTAGACAGCTTATGGCCGGTAGCATTTGAAAAGTGTACAACCTTTTGATTGCCATCGAGTAAAAAGCCATAGCCTTGGCCGTTAAAGCGAATACCTTCAACCATATCGTTGATTTTATTAAGCTGTAAATCAACGCCGCCCATACCAATAAGTTTACGCTGTGCGTTGTATACCGGCTGTTGTACAACTGCTGAGGCAACCCCAGTGGTTAAATCGACCGATATAGGGCCTACGTAAAGTTTATTAATTTGCAGGGCTTCTTGCCACCAACCACGTTTATAGGCGTAGTAAGGTTGGCCATTGTAATGGCTGGTACGCTCGTTTTCTTTAAAGTATTCACCGGTGGTTGCTGATGCGAAAAACGCCGACAGTACATTTTCGTCATTTGAGCTAATGCGTACAAAGTCTTGATTAACTTCGTTGTAGCCGGGGGCATTTTTAATCGGCTGGTCGCGAGTATCCCAATTTTCAAAAAAATTAACTAAATGCGGGTTATTAACAAACGTAGAAACCAGTTTGCCATACTTTGCAAAGTAGCTTTGCATTGAAAGTTGTTCGCTTTGTAGGTAGCTTTGAGCTTCGCGCTCAATGTTTACTCTGGAAAGGTTAGCGATGTGATTTACAAAAAATGTTGAAGCAATAATTAGCAAAATGGTGATGGTGCCACCAATCAATAATAATATTTTCTTCCGTAATGATAAATTATTTAGCATAAGTGCACGTATTATTGTTTTTTAGTAGGTTGTATCTAATCATATCTTACTTTAAATCTCTATGAAGTTAGATAAAAAGCACTAATTATGCGTTTAAAATGAAGGGTTATGCAAAAATGGAAACAAAAGCTAATAAATTAGTAGTATTAGGCGCAGGCTGGTTGGGTCATACTTTGTGCCTACAAGCTAAACAGGCGGGTTGGCAGGTACAAGGTACGCATAGAAGTGATGAGCACACAGACGATTTTCAGCGTCAATTTGTCTTGATTGATGGGCAGCTAATACACCAAATAGATTTACACGATGCTTACTGGGTGTGTGCAATCCCCCCACGAAGCAGACACAGTGAAAGTAACTACCCAGAAACACTAAGCGCTGCACTTTCACTTTCTAAACAATTAAATGCAAAGGGCTTTATTTTGTGCTCATCTACCGGTGTGTACGACCAAGAGCCAGGTGTTTACACTGAAAGCAGTGAAATAAGTTGTACCAATGAGCGACAAATAAAACTGTACGATGGCGAAGAAAAGGTGCTTGAGCAAGATGGTAAAGTACTGCGTTTAGCAGGGTTATTAGGGCCTAACCGCGAGCCGGGGCGCTTTGTTGCTGGGAAAGAATTAAATTCATCGAGCCAGCAGGTGGTTAATATGGTGCATCAACAAGATGTGATAAACGCCATTTTTGCGGTAATAGAAAACTATAATTCGGGGCAAAATATTTATAACGTGGTAAATCCATCGCACCCAACTAAAGCGAATTATTATGCACAAAAGTGTGCAGAGCATGGCGGCGAAATGCCAACCTTTACCAGTAATGAAAGTGCTGAGCGCAAAGTACTTGGCTCAGCAATTGAGGCGTTAGGTTTTAGTTATCAGCATGGAATTTAAAATGCGATGGTAGTGGGTTGTGGTGAATAAAGTCGCACAATGCTCCTTGTGCTAAAAGCGTATTGGTTGCGTCTATATCGGGGGCAAAGTAGCGGTCTTTATCGTAGTAACTTACATGCTCGCGCAGCAGAGCTTTTGCTTTTTCTACTTGCTGTGAAGGTTTTAGTGGGGCTCTAAACTCAAGCCCTTGAGCAGCTCCAAGCCATTCAATTGCTAATACCCCGCGGGTGTTATTGGCCATTTCCTTTAAGCGCCTTGCTGCAAACGTGGCCATAGAGACATGATCTTCTTGATTTGCTGATGTTGGCAGGCTGTCTACCGAGGCGGGGTGCGCAAGCGATTTGTTCTCGGAGGCAAGCGCAGCTGCGGTTACTTGGGCAATCATAAAACCTGAGTTAACTCCGCCGTTTTCAACTAAAAAAGGTGGCAGTGTAGAGAGGTTTGAATCAATAAGTAGCGCGATTCTTCGCTCTGCCAGCGCGCCTATTTCGGCAATCGCAATGGCTAAGTTATCGGCGGCCATGGCAACGGGCTCTGCATGAAAGTTACCACCGGATATAATATCGCCCACATCGGCAAATACCAGCGGGTTATCGGTAACGCCGTTTGATTCACATAACAACACTTCTGCGGCGTGGCGAATTTGTGTTAAACACGCGCCGAGTACCTGAGGTTGGCAGCGAAGGCAGTAAGGGTCTTGTACTTTTTCGCAGTTTACGTGAGATTGGCTAATTTGTGATTCAGTACTAAGTAGCTCTCTAAATACACTGGCCGTATCAATTTGCCCGCGTTGCCCCCGTATTTCGTGAATGCGTGCATCAAAGGGCGCACGGCTACCCATTGCAGCTTCTATACTAATAGAGCCTATAACACAGCTTTGTGCATATAAATCTTCTGCTTTGAAAAGCCCTTGTAACGCAAACGCGGTAGAGGCTTGTGTACCATTTAACAGTGCTAGCCCTTCTTTTGCGCCTAATGTAAGAGGTGAAAGATTGGCAATTTTTAACCCTTGAGCAGCACTTATAATTTCACCTTTGTGGCGCATTTTGCCTTCACCTAATAGTGGAAGGCACATATGAGCAAGAGGCGCTAAATCGCCCGAAGCACCCACAGACCCTTTTTGTGGTACGCACGGGTACACTTCACTGCACAGTAGTTGCATAAAAAATGCGATCACCTCTAGGCGTATCCCTGAGTAGCCCCGAGACAAAGAGTTTACTTTTAAGGTCATCATTAGTCTTACAGTGCTGTCGTCCATGAACTCCCCAATACCGGCAGCATGCGAAAGTACAATACTACGCTGCAGTAGCTCAAGTTCGTCATCTGCTATTTTTGTATTGGCTAATAAGCCAAAGCCGGTGTTAATACCGTACACCGTTTGGCGTTTGTTTATTACGTTTTGAACAGTTTGTGCACTGGCCGCTATTGGTGTACTGGCACCATCTACTAAGTTAAGTGTGACAGCTGAGTCATTAATTTTTCTTAGGGTGCTTAAATCTAACTGCCCTGGTGTGAGAGTGTGTGAAATCATGACTATTCCTTGTTTAGCATAGGGAGATCTAGGTGGTGCTCTTGCGCGCAATTTTTTGCAATGTCGTAGCCTGCATCAGCATGGCGCATAACGCCGGTAGCAGGGTCGTTCCAAAGCACGCGAGCTATGCGTTGTGCGGCTTGTTCACTACCATCTGCAACAATAACTACGCCTGCGTGCTGGCTAAAGCCCATACCCACTCCGCCGCCATGGTGCAGCGACACCCACGTTGCGCCACCCGCAGTATTAAGCAAAGCATTAAGTAGCGGCCAATCAGAAACGGCGTCTGAGCCATCTTGCATACTTTCGGTTTCACGGTTGGGGCTTGCTACAGAGCCAGAGTCGAGATGATCGCGACCAATTACAACCGGCGCTTTAAGCTCGCCATTTTTAACCATGTCGTTAAAGGCCAGTGCAAGGCGAGCTCGGTTTTTTAAACCAACCCAGCATATACGCGCTGGCAAACCCTGAAATTGAATGCGCTCACGCGCCATATCAAGCCAGTTATGTAAGTGGGTATCTTCTGCGATAAGCTCTTTCACTTTTGCATCGGTTTTATAAATGTCTTCGGGGTCGCCTGAAAGCGCAACCCATCTAAATGGGCCAATTCCTTCACAAAATAACGGACGGATATAAGCAGGCACAAAGCCCGGAAAATCAAATGCGTTGGTAACGCCTTCTTCAAA
Source organism: Pseudoalteromonas sp. S327 (assembly GCF_005886415.1). Taxonomy (NCBI): domain Bacteria; kingdom Pseudomonadati; phylum Pseudomonadota; class Gammaproteobacteria; order Alteromonadales; family Pseudoalteromonadaceae; genus Pseudoalteromonas; species Pseudoalteromonas sp. S327. The sequence continues at coordinate 50,114 of NZ_PNDP01000027.1, forward strand.
TGCCATTTGGCGAATGTTATTGCCATAGTCGGTAGTGGCAGCACCGGCTTTTTGAAGTGCTAGCATGGCGTTTACTTGCACTGCCATAGATTGCTTAGCGGCTTTAACCACTGCCTGTGGGTTTTGTTCACGCATTTTTGCTGCGTGTTGCATGCTCCAACCTTGCGGTAGGTAGCCGTTGAGTGGGTCGTGCGCTGAGGTTTGGTCGGTCACTATATCAGGGGTAATATTGCTGTTTGCCAGTGCAGTAAAAATATCGGCAGCATTACCTAATAAGCCTACCGATAACGCCTTACCTTTAATGCAAGCATCGGTAACTAGCTCAAGCGCGTGCTCAAGTGTCGTGGCTTTTACATCAACGTAGCCGGTTTTAATTCGAAAATCGATACGGGTTTCGTCGCATTCCACAACTAATGCGCTAAAACCTGCCATCGTCGCGGCGAGTGGTTGGGCACCTCCCATACCGCCAAGGCCTGCTGTTAAAACCCATTTACCTTTTGCATTACCGCCAAAGTGTTGTTTTGCCATTGCTACAAAGGTTTCGTAAGTGCCTTGCACTATGCCTTGTGAGCCAATATAAATCCAAGAGCCCGCGGTCATTTGCCCATACATCATTAAGCCTTTTTTATCGAGCTCATTAAAGTGCTCCCAATTTGCCCAATGTGGCACCAGGTTAGAATTAGCAATGAGAACGCGCGGCGCGTTTTCGTGGGTTTTAAATACGCCCACGGGCTTACCCGATTGCACAAGCAGGGTTTCGTCGTTTTCGAGCCTATCAAGGGTTTCAATTATTTTATCAAAGCTTGGCCAGTCTCTTGCCGCACGGCCAATACCGCCATATACCACTAACGCGTGAGGGTGCTCTGCCACATCAGGGTCTAAATTGTTCATTAACATGCGTTTAGCGGCTTCGGTTTGCCAACTTTTAGCGCTAATTTTATCGCCATGAGGCGCGCGGATTTCTCGGTGTGTGTCGAGCCGGTTGTTCATGAATTTCTCCTGTTGTATATACAAGATGGTCAGCTACAAAAAAACGCCCTTGAGCGTTACGTTGTTATTATTTTTTAAATGTTAAGTGCCCGCCCAAACGGTATTTACTGCCCGGTGATACTAAGCGAGCAAAGCTCACTATGCCTTTTGTAGACCAAGTACGACGAATAACCTGTAAGCAGGGCTCTTCGTTATACAGGTTAAGCCATTGGCACATTTGCGAGTTGGGCATAACCGCTTCCACTGTGTGGCGCGCTTGTGTGAGCGGCGCTACGCTCGATAAGTATTCATGCGGGGTGAGGGCGCTAAAGTCTTGTTGTAAATAACCCGCGGCTAAAGCTGGGTTTACAAATCGCTCTTCAACTTGCAGTGGTTTGTCGTTCTCATTGTGTACAAGCACACTGCGATACACCAGGCTATCTACTTCAACGCCAAGCGCAATGGCTATGGGTGCTACCGCATTGATTGATTCAAGCACTTGCACACTACAGCTGTATTGCCCGTTACGTTCTTTTACTTCATCGGCTATGTTTTTAATTTCAAGTAGTGACGACTGCGATTTAAAACTTGCTACAAACGTACCTAACCCTTGGCTGCGCGTTAAAATACCGGCATCTGTTAATTCGCTCAGTGCACGTCTTGCGGTCATACGGCTTACAGAAAATTGGCTGCTAAGCTCGTTTTCTGAAGGGACACGTTGGTTTTCTTGCCATGCGCCATTTTTTATTTTATCGACAATAAATTGTTTTATTTGTGCAAATTTAGGTGTGGTCATTACTATTATTAGCTGTACTTAAAATAAACTATTTAATAAAGATGGCATAATTATCTTGTATATACAAGGTGTATTGTTAGACTGTATTTTAAGCACGTTAGGGAGCTAAGTATGCAAAATAAAACAACGGGTTACACCTTAGAAGATCTCGACTTATTATTAACTGATGCCAACATAGCAACCATGGATGGCACAATAGATGCACCTTATGGGGCTATAGAAAATGCGGCACTGGCGATTAAAAACGGCGAAATTGTATGGTTAGGTGAGCAATCAAACTTACCCAGTTTTGATGCCTTTGCTACCCCTACATTAAGTATTAAAGGGCAATGGTTAACGCCTGGGCTTATTGATTGCCATACACATTTAATATTTGCAGGCTCCCGAGCTGAGGAATTTGAGCAGCGCTTACAAGGTGTAAGCTATGAACAAATAGCTGCACAAGGTGGCGGTATAGCCAGTACCGTTAAGGCCACTCGCGCGGCAGATCATGAGCAGTTATTTGTTGATGCAAAAGATCGCTTAAACACTTTACTTGCCGAGGGCGTAACGACTGCTGAGATAAAGTCGGGATACGGGCTTGATGTTGAAAACGAAATAAAAATTTTAGAAGTGGCGCGTTTGCTTAATGAGCATCATCCTATTGATATTAAAACCACGTTTTTAGGTGCACATGCGCTACCCCCTGAATACAAAGGCCGTGCAGATGAATACATAGATTTAGTATGTACGCAGATGCTTGAGCACGTAGTGGCTAATAACCTTGCCGATGCTGTGGATGTATTTTGTGAAAATGTAGGCTTTAGTCTTGCACAAACAAAACAAGTGTTTGATGCAGCTACAAAACATAACTTGCCGGTAAAATGCCATGCTGAGCAGCTTTCTAATCAGCAGGGCGCACAGCTGGTGGCTGAGTATAAAGGCCTTTCAGCTGATCATATTGAGTACCTTGATGAAAACGGCGTAAAAGCCATGGCAGAGGCTGGCACTGTGGCTGTTTTATTACCTGGGGCTTTTTATTTTTTACGAGAAACACAGCTCCCTCCCATCGATTTGCTGCAAAAATACAATGTGCCTATTGCTATTGCCAGTGACTTTAACCCAGGCACCTCGCCTTTATGTTCTGTGCAATTAATGATGAACATGGCGTGTACTATATTTAGGCTCACCCCTGAGCAGGCCCTTGCGGGAGTAACCCGCAATGCAGCGCAGGCACTAGGTTTGAAAGACAGAGGCGTGCTAAAGGTTGGTGCAAGGGCTGATATTGCGCACTGGCAAATAGGTCACCCTGCACAATTAAGTTACCAATTTGGCGTAAATAAACTGTTAAATCTATGGATTTTGGGTAGAATTAATTAGTTTGTATTATTTTTGTCCATATTTAACATGCTTTTATTAAATTTTATAGCTAGTGGAGTGGCGTAAGCTTGAGTATTTTGACTGACAGTAACTTTCCAATATTTTTTAGCGGCGCGCTGTTAATGGCGATGGTCGCTACGTTATTTGCGGTTAAAAATACCAGTATTAAATTTAGTTACTTATGTACAGGCGCTGTCGGTTTAGCCATTTTAAGTAGCGGGGCTGCTTGGTTAGCAATATTGCTCGCTTTTGGTTTTTGCTTTCATTTATGGCAAGCGTTTGAGCGTAATAGTTGGAGCATGATTATCACAAGCGCCGTTTCAGGGTTGCTATTTGTGGTTTTGTTTTCAGCGCATTTACTTATGGATGTGCCCCTATTTTGGGTGGTGGTGGCTATTATTCTGCTAGCGGTTGTAGGGCTAATGAGTGAGGAAGAAGAGCCCAAAGTTGAAGATTCGCATAACATTAATGAGCCTGAGCCGTACCAAGATGACTCTCCTCTTGCTGCATTTGCAGATAAACAGCAGTTACGCCAAGGCTATTACAGCTGGTGTAAAGAAAAACAGCTAGAAGCAGCACTGGTGATTGTTCGTCTAGAAGGGTTTGAGCAAGTTAATCAGCACATAGGCAGAGATTTTGGTGATTTGTTGTTGGCTCAATCGGCCAACAGAATAAAAGACTTACTAAATAACGACAACGTGATTGATTTAGGTGGCCAAGAAAAATTGGCGCATTTAGGCGGTCTTAACTTTGCCTTTATTTGCAGCTTAGCTGTGCACAAACATAGCCATGAACACATCATTGAGCAAATTATTGGCGCAACACTTAAGCCGTTTAACGTTGCTAATTGTACCGTAGAGGTAAAAGCAAGGGCGAGTTACGTTAATTGCGATGAGCAAGACGCTAACTTTGATAACTTAGTATCGTGTGCATACTTAGCCCTTGATAGTCAGCCTAAAAAAGCTGTGGTTGTGTACCATCAACAAATGATGGTTGAGCAACTTGAGCAGCAAGCCCGTTTAAAAGAGCTGGCTAATATTGATTTTGTAAGCGAGCTTGAACTTTATTTTCAGCCTATTATTCGCAATGACGACGGCCAAATTGAGTTTTTAGAACTTCTGTTGCGTTGGCAGCACCCTCAACAAGGTATTTTATCTGCCCACCGATTTATTGATGATATTCATATTGCGGGTTTAGCTTACCCACTGGCTAAATTTGTTATAGAGCGAGCTGCAGAGCTTGCCATGGCGTTGCGTATAGAGGGAATTGCTATACCGCTGAGCATTAACTTATTTGGCCCCGAAATGCTGAACGAAGAGTTTGTTGAGTTTGTAGATAGTGTGGTGAGTGAGCACAACTTACAGCACGGAGATTTAATTGTTGAATGCCCGCTGCATATATTCACAGATTTAGATAATAAGGGTCGTGCGATGATTGCCCGATTAAATAATATAGGTTTAAAAATATGCGTTGATGGGCTAGGCGATAACCCCATTGTTCTTTCTAAGCTGCCAAATCTAGCTGTTGAATACATTAAGGTGGCGCCATCGCTTACTGCAGATTTTAGCAATCAAAATAATATTCGCAGCCTAGTAGGCGGTATGGTTGAAATGCATAACCAACAAAATACCAAGGTTATTTTTGAGGGCGTTGAAACCTTAGACCAATTAAAGTTTGTAAAAAGTTTAAAAGCGCACGCAGCACAAGGTTATTATTTTGGCCACCCGTTAAGCAGCATTGGCTTAATGAGTTGGCTAAAGCAGTGGCAGGCTCACCAAACTCAATAAGTTTTCCAAGCTGCAATAATTATTTTGTAAGGAAAATTCTGCAATTCGCTGCGATAAGATTACTCACTTATGAGCGTATAGCGTGCAAAAGTGAGTTATACACCTGCCAATAGTAAGCTCAATTAACTCACCATTATTAGCTAAGCCAGTAAGGCAATTTGGCGGCCTTAAAAAATGCAGCGATTAATTAAGCTAATTACAATTAACGCGTTTTTGCATGTAAGTAGGCATTAACTAATGCACTAATAATTTGCCCACAGCTTTGCATACCTGCTGTTAACCCAGCAGGGTGATTTAGCGGTGCAGCTTCACACAAATGTAGGTAGCGGGCAGTGCTGTGTTTTGCTGTTAAATAAACATAATGCTCAGCATCACTAACGCTAAAGCCGCAGCATGTATACGCGCTGGCCGGTAAAAATGAAATACTGTCTAAGTCGAGTTCAATACCAAGTGGCGCATTATTAAACGCTGCTAAGGCGTGCTGTACGGCATCGGTTAGTGATATTTCTCGGCGTACATTAATAGCTTGATAGCTGTGAAAACTACATTGATTTTGCGCGATTAAGTCAAAAATGGCTTGGTTATTTTTTTGCTCATGCAGGCCAATAATATGATATTGCTGCAATGCATTTTTCTTCAAGGCATAGCTAAAGCCATTGCCGCTGTGGCGACCTTCGCAAGGCCGTAAATCTGCATGGGGATCAAAATTTATAGAGTTAACTGAAGCCCCACTATGTTTGCTTAAAGCACTGAGTATGCCAAAGCTATTATTGTGCCCACCGCCGATAATAATAGGCTCAAGGCCCGCATTAAATATAAGCGTTAATACCGCCTCTACTCGCTCATCTATTGTTGCGCATAGTTTGCGTAGTTGAGCCAGCTCTTCAGCATGCTGGTTATTTAAGCCTTGGGCTTGCGCCATTACATCATCAACGTCAATTTCGCCTAACAGCAATACCTGCTGGGTCGCGTTAAACTGGTTAACTGGTTGGTTCAAAAAGTATTGTAAAAAAGCGGGCCAAGCTTGATGTGAGCCGCCATTGCCTAAATTAGCGCGAGGGCCTATATCTTCACATATACCAATTAATACGTAGCGAATACCAAATTGCGCTGCATCGTTAAGGGCTTGTTGTACATTTACATGGGTGTCTAATAGGGCAACAGACTGCCAAGTTTTTGTTTCGTTAACGCGTGTGGAGCAGTAGGGTTTAACGGCGTTTTCATCATACACTTTTAAGGTAGGGTGCACTGTGTTGAATCCGTGTTGAGCAGCAAAAATTATTCGTGGTGGCGTAAGCAGTGCTCTGTTGAGCACTGCTTGTTACTTTATTCTTCGATAACTTCTAGTTCAAGTTCTTCTGCTGATAATACAATGCCAGTACTATCTGCATAGATAAAATCGTCATCAAAAAACGACACACCAGCAAAGTTAACGCCAATACTATCTTCACCAGCGCCTTCGCTGTCGGCGGCAACAGGAATTGATGCAATCGCTTGAATACCTAAATCAATTTCTTCTAACTCATCTACATGACGCACAGCACCAAATACAATAATGCCGTTCCAGTTGTTATCAAGCGCAAGCTCTGCAAGTTCAATGTCGATAAGGGCGCGTCGTGTTGAGCCACCACCATCGATAAGTAGTACTTGATCAGTACCGTCTTGTGAGAGTATTTCACGGATCAGTTCATTATTTTCAAAACATTTAACCGTTTTAATTCGGCCGCCAAACGTGTGTCGACCACCAAAGTTGATGAACATCGGTTCAAGCACGTCAACCACATCGGCAAAAAAGTCACATAAGTCAGAAGTGCTGTAATCCATTATTTTATCCTCAAAGGGTACATAAGTTACCCTCAGTATACCCTCCTTATATGCAATAACAACGACTTAATAGCAGTAAATTTATTCAAAAAATGCCGAAATTAGAAATGGCAACAATAGTGTCTTAAAAGCGTCACTCAATTGTTATTTTCTGCCACTAAGCTTTAACTGTGGTTAGATATTGTGCAGCTAAGGGTGAATAATGAACGACAATAACGTGCTTAAAAAAATGGCTCAAATGGATGAACAACTCTTTTTAACTCTGTTTAATTATAATTCACCCAAATGGCTGAAAACGGCTGCGCTTGGTTTATCTAAAAGTGGTAATGGTGGTTTATATTTACTTATGTGTGGCGCTGTTTGGTGGCTAAGTGCCAATGATCAGCATCAGTTATTGCCAATATCGGTGTTACTGGGGTTTGCAATTGAAAGGCCTATTTATTTTTTAGCAAAACGTAGCTTCGGCCGAATCCGCCCCTGTGATTGCTTAGTCAGTAATGCGTATATTGTGCCTAGTGACAAATTTAGTTTGCCTTCTGGGCACAGTGCAGCAGCATTTTTAGTTGCGGTAATATTGAGTCACTTTTTTGCAGAGTATGCGTGGCTTTGGTTTAGTTGGGCATCGGGGGTGGCGGTTTCTCGCGTAGTATTAGGCGTACATTTTCCGGCAGATATAATAATAGGCGCCGTTATTGGCAGTTCATGTGGTTTATTTGCGCTAGCTTTGGTGGTGCCTGTATGAAGATATTATACGGCATACAAGGCACAGGTAATGGCCACATTACGCGCGCCCGTGTTATGGCAAGCTGTTTTAAAGAGTTAGGTATAGATGTAGATTACGTTTTTTCAGGACGCCCTGAAAAAGACTACTTTGATATGCAGGACTTTGCTGATTACAAAACGTTTCGTGGGTTATCGTTTAGCACTAAAAACGGCCAAGTAAAAAGCTATCAAACATTAAAAAATGCCCGTGTGTGTAAGTTAGTTAACGATATAAAATCATTTAATGTAAAAAAATACGATTTTGTCTTAAATGACTTTGAGCCTATTTCAGCCTGGGCGGCAAAGCGTGCAGGCGTGCCTGTAGTTGGTATTAGTCACCAAGCGGCTTTTTTATCTAATAGCGTGCCTATGTTTGGCCGTGGTTTATTTAGAAAATCTCTCATTAAGCACTACGCGCCAGCAAGCACCTATTTAGGCGTACATTGGCAGCCCTTTGCAGATAATATTATACCGCCCTTTATTGCAAACCATGACCATGGCAATCCTGTCGCCGTTATGAATAAAGTGCTGGTGTATTTGCCCTTTGAGAACCTCGACAACATTATTGATTATCTAAAGGACTTCCCAGAAAAAGAGTTTTACTGTTACCACCCGCATGCGCAGAATAAATCCCTCGGGCATATTCATTTGCGCACTCCTTCACGAGCGGGGTTTTTAAACGACTTAGCAAATACCAGTGGCGTAATTGGTAATGCAGGCTTTGAGCTGGCAAGTGAGGCCTTAAAGCTTGGGAAAAAATTATTACTTAAACCTCTTGATGGTCAGTTTGAACAAGATGCAAATGCACAAACATTGCGGGCGATGAAAATGGCCCATGTAATGAATTATTTAAACCCGCAAGCGCTGGATGATTGGAATAGTGCCCCGCAAAACAAACAAATTAATTTTCCCAGTGATCCTGCCCCTTTGGTTAAATGGCTACTTAATAAACAGTGGCATGACACTCACTCATTGCATAAAGATTTATGGGGTAATGTTAATCTAAAAGCATGAGTTATATGTATAAAAAGTTAATAAAAAACTTAATGTAAAGCGCCAGAACGTACTACACTATTAGTGCATATTAAATATAGGTGTTTTCAATGAATTTTTTACAAAACTTAACCATTAAAAGGCGTTTGCAACTTAATGCAGTGGTAGTCGGTCTGGCAATGGTCATTTTGTTGTGTGTGGTAATTTATGAGTCACGCGTAACACTCAATCTGAATAAAACAATTCAGCTTGCAGAAGAGCTCAACGTACATGCACTAGAGCTTAGAAAGCATGAAAAAAACTTTCTTTTTTACAAGCAGCAGGAAGCACTTACATCATTTGATAAGGATTTTAAACAGCTAAGCACTAAAATCAAAAAGCTGCAGGAGGTAATGCAACAGCAGGGCATTACCACAGCGCAAATTGAGCATTTTCATACGCTTATTACTAACTACAATAACAGTTTTTCAGAGGTTGTTAGGTTACAGCAACAGATAGGTTTAAACCCTAAAGATGGGTTATATGGCAAGCTCAGAACTGCAGTGCACGAAGTTGAGGTGCTATTAAAAGAGCAAGATAACTTTGAGCTTTTATCGGCAATGCTACAGCTGCGACGCGCTGAGAAAGATTTTATGCTGCGCTTTGATGCAAAATACTTAACTCGCTTTAACGAACTTATTAGTACGTTTAAACAAAAAATTACCCAAGCTGATTTGCAAAGTAGTTATAAGTCGCAAATAAGCCCTTTAATAGATACGTATCAAAGTGCTTTTCAAAATCTTGTAAAGGCACAAACGCAGTTAGGGCTCGATTTAGACTCTGGTGCACTAGGCGTTATGCGTATTAACGTAGAAAAAAGCGATCAGGTTGTTGGTCAAATTGTTGAGTCAACCAAGCTGGAAGTTGAGAAAAGCGTTGACCAAGCGCAGTTTATTGCCATCGTTGTATTTGTTATTTCGGGCATTATAGTGTTGGCGCTGGTGTACTTTACTAGCCACTCGATTATTGTGCCTATTGAGCGGGTATATCACACCATAAACGACATACGCCGTAATAACGACTTAAGCGTAATGATAGAGCAAACAGGTAATGATGAAGTTACCATTATGACCTCGGACTTTAATAGTTTAATAGGCGATTTTAAAAACCTCATAAACGAAGTGAATACCGCGCTTAATACGTTAAATGTGGCAACAGAGCACTTATCTGAAAGTACCTCTGCAACAAGTTCAGGCATGCAAGAGCAGTTACACGAAGCGGATATGGTTGCCACTGCGGCTACGCAAATGCAGGCAACGATTCAAGATATTTCTCATAATACCGAAGCTGCCGCTAAAAAAGCAGAGTCAACCAATTTAAGCGCGCAGCAAGGGCGTAATGAAGTAGACTCTACGGTTAAGCACATACGCGATTTGTCTTCGTCGTTAGGTAACGCATCAAGTGTGGTATCGCAACTTGAAAAAGACGGTGAAACCATAGGCTCAGTGCTCGATGTAATCAGAGGCATTGCAGAGCAAACCAATTTACTCGCATTGAATGCTGCGATAGAAGCCGCTCGTGCTGGTGAGCAAGGGCGAGGTTTTGCTGTTGTGGCGGACGAAGTACGCTCGCTTGCGCAACGTACACAAGAGTCTACCAGTGAAATTGAAGGCATTATTAATACGCTTCAGCAGCGCACGCAAGAGGTAGTAAGTATTATGCATCAATGTCGCTCGCAAGGTGATGAAAGTGCTTCACAAGCTATTAAAGCGGGTGATTTACTCGGTGCTATTACCGAAGATGTGCAAACCATAATGGAAATGAGTACTCAAATTGCCGTTGCTATTGATGAGCAAAGTCAGGTGGCATCAGAGGTGAACAAAAATGTAGTACGCATCAGAGACATTGCCCAAGATGCCTCTGAGCATGCAGTTAATAATGCGCAAACCAGTGAAGAAGTCTCTGAACAAGCGCGCGTATTATTTGCGGCTATTGATAAATTTAAAGTGTAATACAGTGTAGCGTTTAAAAAGCCAATAAGGTTTAAGGAACAAACTTTATTGGTACGCTATCTTTGTTTTGTTCGTGCTCGGCAAGACGCGCTTGGTATTTATCCCACAAGGTTTCGTGCTGCGCTTGTAGTGTTTCAAAGTAGCTCCAGCTAAATAGCCCGCTGTTATGGCCATCATCAAAGTCTAATCTCAGTGCGTAATGCCCCACCGGTACAATCTTTTTTATACCAACATGCTGTTTATTAAGTACCAACCTCATTGGCTCTGCACCATGCCCTTGCACTTCGGCCGAGGGAGAGTGAACGCGTAAAAACTCGCAGCTAAATACAGCCATACTGTCATCATCAAAGTAAACATCTAGGTTTTTACTCACGCTATGATAATGCACTTTTGTTACGTGTTTCATTTTATATGTCCCATTAAAAAGCCCCCGATATGGAGGCTTTTAGTATAGTATTTTTGCCTACCTTATAAAATAAAGCGGCTTAAATCTTCATCTTCAACTAATGCACCTAAATGTTTTTCTACATAAGCGGCATCAATAGTAAGGGTAGAGCCTGCTTGTTCAGATGCATCGTATGAAATTTCTTCCATTAGCTTTTCCATTACCGTATGTAAGCGACGAGCACCAATGTTTTCGGTTTTCTCGTTTACTTGCCAAGCGGCTTTAGCAATGCGCTCTATTGCATCATCGTTAAACTCAACATTTACTTGCTCAGTTTTAAGCAGTTCACGTTGCTGCTCAGTAAGTGAAGCATGTGGCTCGGTAAGAATTCGTTTAAAGTCATTAGCACTTAGTGCTTCAAGCTCTACACGAATAGGTAAACGACCTTGTAGCTCAGGGATCATGTCTGATGGTTTAGCCATTTGGAACGCACCTGATGCAATAAATAGCATGTGGTCTGTTTTCACCATACCGTGCTTAGTATTAACGGTTGAGCCTTCAATTAATGGAAGTAGGTCGCGTTGTACACCTTCACGGCTAACATCTGGGCCTGACGAATCGCCACGCTTACAAATTTTGTCTATTTCATCAATAAACACAATGCCGTTTTGCTCTACTGCAAAAATAGCCTGCTCTTTTAGCTCTTCAGGGTTAACTAATTTAGCGGCTTCTTCTTCGGTTAATAACTTAAAGGCTTCTTTAATTTTTAACTTACGCTTAGTACGTTTGTCGCCACCCATGTTTTGGAACATGCTTTGCAGCTGGTTGGTCATATCTTCCATACCAGGAGGCGCCATAATCTCTACGTTTGGCTGTGCTTGCGCTAAATCTATTTCTATTTCTTTATCATCAAGCTGACCTTCGCGTAATTTTTTACGGAATGTTTGACGAGTAGATGAGTTGTCATCGCGCTGAGTTTCACCGTATTGATCTTTAGCCGGTGGTAAAAGTGCATCTAAAATACGCTCTTCTGCTGCTTCTTCTGCGCGGTGTTTAAACTTTTTAGTTTGTTGTTCGCGGGTCATTTTAATCGATACATCAACTAAATCGCGAATGATAGTCTCTACTTCTTTACCAACATAACCCACTTCAGTAAATTTAGTCGCCTCTACTTTAATAAAAGGCGCATTAGCGAGCTTAGCTAAACGGCGGGCAATTTCAGTTTTACCGACACCGGTTGGGCCAATCATTAAAATGTTTTTAGGGGTTACTTCGCTGCGTAAGTCATCGTTTAGTTGCATGCGGCGCCAGCGATTACGCAGGGCAATAGCCACGGCTTTTTTAGCATTAGCTTGACCAATAATGTGCTGATCTAACTCGTGTACAATTTCTCTTGGGGTCATAGCAGACATAATGGGTCCTATTATAATTCTTCGATTGTTTGGAAGTTGTTGGTAAATACACAGATGTTGCCAGCAATGGTCAGGCTTTTTTCTACGATATCGCGAGCGCTTAAATCGGTGTTTTCTAATAGGGCAGTGGCTGCTGATTGAGCAAAGTTACCACCGCTACCAATGGCAATTAAATCGTTTTCTGGCTGCACTACATCACCATTACCTGTGATAATTAGTGAGGCAGTTTCATCTGCAACCGCAAGGAGTGCCTCAAGCTTGCGTAAAGCTCTGTCGCTACGCCAGTCTTTGGCCATTTCTACAGCGGCTTTAGTGAGGTTACCTTGGTGCATTTCTAGTTTGCTTTCAAAGCGTTCGAAAAGGGTAAAGGCATCAGCAGTACCGCCGGCAAAACCAGCAATTACTTTGCCATTATAAAGGCGTCGAACTTTACGGGCGTTGCCCTTCATTACGGTATTACCAAGTGAAACTTGGCCGTCGCCACCAATTACTACTTTATTGTCGCGGCGTACACTTACGATAGTGGTCATGTTATTCCTCATCATCAAGCTGCGGGGGCAGCTTGTAAAAAACGATTATGATGAGGTTATATGGGTGAATGGACTAATTTCAAGTCCAGCCCCAAATTCCGCAGCTAACAACATGCACTCGCTTGAGTTTGTTTTTGTCGCTTTCGGCTTGGCGCTTTGTTTTATAAGGGCCTAAACGCACTTTATACCAAACACCATTAGTACCTGTGGTCTTTTTAATTTCAGAAATTAAGCCCGCAAAGGCAATTTTAGCTTTGAGGGTTTCGGCTTGTGCGTGTGTTCTAAACGACCCACACTGCATAACATAGGGGCCTTTTTGCTCAATTTCTCTTACTTCAACTTGGATCTCGTGCTCTTTAATTTCTTCAATGAACTTAGGGGCGCGAGGTTTAGCTAATTCTACTTTTTCAGCTGTTTTAGGGTGCGCCTGCTGCTCAACAAGCTCAGGGTCGGCGTTATTTTTAATAAACCATAAGCCGTAAGCAAAGCAGCCTACAAGCAAAACAGTAATAACAACTAAAAGTATAGGAAATGGTTTTTTAGCAGGGGCTTGCTTGGTGTTTTTTCTACCCGCTGGTTTTTTATTAATATAATCGTGCTGTGCCATTTGGCTTTAACCTAAATCATGTCTATAGGGTCAACATCAAGACTCCAGCGCACTTTTTGTGCAAGTTTGCTGGTGCTTAAATAGTCGACCATTTGCGCAAGATACTGATGCAATACTTTGCGGTCTTGCGCTTGAATATGCAATTGAAACCGGTACATACCCGCCACTCTTTCTAGTGGGGCAGGAATTGGACCGAGCAATTGTATACCAGATACACCGTTAACAGGAACCAAATCCGTCAAAAAATCGACAACGAGCTTAATACTGTGCCCTTGTGCTCTAACTATAGCCATATTAGTAATGGGTGGAAGGTCGGCATCATCACGCTCACTTAAAGCAAAGCGGGCAAAATCTTGGTAGCCATTATTTACTAAGTCTTGTAATAAAGGGTGTTCAGGAAAGTGAGTTTGCAGTAATACTTGGCCTGGCTCACCAGAGCGACCCGCGCGCCCAGCAACTTGAGTTACCAGCTGGGCTAAATGCTCTGTGGCTCTAAAATCGCACGAGTACAAGCCGCTATCTACATCTAATATAAGCACTAAGCTAACATCGGCAAAATGATGACCTTTAGCCAACATTTGTGTGCCCACTAAAATACGCGCCCCGCCTTGGTTTATCTCCTCTAAGGCTTTTTCTAAGCTCCCTTTACGGCGGGTTGAATCGCGGTCGATGCGGGTTACGGGTGTATCGGGGAATTCACTCGATAAAAATTCTTCAATTTGTTCGGTGCCTTTACCGTTAGGAAAAATTTGTGTGCTACCGCAATCAGGACACTGGTGAGGTACTGGGTGTTGCTCCCCACAGTGGTGGCAAATCATTTGGCCAATGGCTTTATGAAAGGTTGCGCTGGTGCTGCAGCGATTACACTCACTCAGCCAGCCGCATTCGTGACAAATTAGCGTAGGAGAAAAGCCACGACGATTTAAAAACACCATAACTTGCTTACCACGGTTTAAATGTTGGCGCATAGTGGCAAGACTTGCGTGAGCAATACCGGCTTGGTCGGGCTGGCCTTTCATATCGAGCAACATAAACTGATTATCGGTCGCAGTTTGTGCGCGCTCTGTAAGGCTTAAAAGTTGGTATTTGTTGTTTATAGCTTTGTGCAGTGTTTCGAGCGCTGGGGTGGCACTGCCTAAAATAAGCGGTATTTTGTGCTGAAATGCCCGATAAGCGGCTAAATCGCGTGCGTGGTAGCGTAAGGTATCTTGCTGTTTAAATGATGAGTCATGCTCTTCATCAACCACTATCATTCCTAACTTTAAAAAAGGTAGAAAAATACTCGAACGGGTACCTATTACAATTGCGCAGCTGCCTTTTTCGCAAAAACGCCATGTTTGCAAGCGTTCGTTATCGGTTAGGGCAGAGTGCCATAGCATAATTGGCGTATCGGGAAAGCGACGACGAAATCGGTTAACAGTTTGTGGCGTTAAGCCTATTTCAGGCACCAGCACTAAGGCTTGCTCGCCACGTTTAAGGACTTCTTCTAGGCATTGTAAATACACTTCGGTTTTACCACTGCCTGTCACACCTTCTAATAAAAAGCTCTTAAAGCCAACACTTTGATTTATTGTAGTGCACGCTACGGCTTGCTCTTTATTTAGTACTGGCTTGGTGCCGACTGTGGGCGCAACGCTTTGCCATTGATTATCATGCTCAATGCTTTGGGTTATAAGCTCTTTATCTATTAGGGCATCTATTGTTTTTTTACTAAAGCCGAGCGCTTTTAGCTCGGTTATCGACGACTTACCCGATTGTGCGAGTTGCTTTAATAAATTTAGCTGAGTTTTCGCTTTTAATGATGGAACCTTTGCGCCTTTTTCGGTAAGGCTAATCATGTTAATGCTGGTTTTATCTGGGTTTTCACCTTGGCGAAGCGCACCTGGCAGCGCAATGTGTATGGTTTCGCCGAGCGGGTAGCAATAATAGCGTGCAGTAAAGCTAAGCAGTTCTAAATGCTGTGATGATAAAATAGGGGTTTGGTCAATAACCTCAGTAACCGCTTTAATTTTGTTATCTGGTACGTCGGTATGCGTTTTAAGAGCAAGAACAACCGCTACTTTTTTTTGATTGCCAAAAGGCACTAAAACACGCATCCCTGGCATAATAGGCGCCGAGGGCGAGATGAGTTGTTCATCTATTTTATAATCAAAGGTGCGTGGTAACGGAACTTTAATAGCAACTTCAACAAAACGCATAACAACTCATGTGATAAAGGGTAATAGCTTAATGTACTAAAAATAAGGCTAAAAACCTACATGCAAATGGATGCGGTAGCGCTGGTTGGTTACTTTTTTGGCAAAAAGCGTAATTAAAGCTTGTGCGGGGCAAGCTAGTTGGATAAAATCCGCGGCCTATAAATTTGTTTTAACGACGTATGGTGCCAGACTTCGGGTTTGGAGAGCGATGCGGCCTTAACTAGAGGTTCCTATGAAAGAAGGTATTCACCCTAAGTACGAAGCAATTTCTGCAACATGTTCATGCGGAAACAAATTCGAAACTCGTTCTACTCTTTGTAAAGACATTCACCTAGACGTATGTTCTGCGTGTCACCCGTTTTACACTGGTAAGCAAAAGATTTTAGACACTGGCGGCCGTGTTGATCGCTTCAACAAGCGCTTCGGTGCACTTAGCAGCAAGAAGTAATTATTGCTGTTTAGAAAAAAAAAAGCACCTTCGGGTGCTTTTTTTGTGCCTAAAATTCATCATTTTTACTAAAAAATTACCGATTGTTGCCGTACTACGTATGCATAACTATTTCCTGTTCTTATTCTGAATATGCATAAACCTTTGCAGACAAACTCACAATTCTTCTCTATATTTTTTATACGTTAATTTTTAACCAAGCTGCTAAAAGTGCTTATCGTGGCGATATTTGTTTTTAACGGTGATAAACGCGCCATATTGGTGCATTTTACTATTTTAATATTCTGCTATTTTACAAAAATATTGGCAGGGCAAAATGAACCTCAAAAAGCACTTTTTGAATGAATTTTTATTTGTTTAATATTGATAACTTTTAGCGAAGTTGCTGATAAATCACTTAAAATTAACGGATATAGCATATAACAGGATAGACCTGATATTGCTTGGAATTTAAAAATAATAAGAGTATCTTAGCCCCATACTCCCTCTCACTTAACTTAAATTGCAGGATACCATCGCGTTATGTCAGATTTTCGTGAACAAGCATTACACTACCACTCTCACCCCGTTCCAGGCAAAATCAGCATTGAGCTAACAAAACCAGCCGAAACGGTGCAAGACTTAGCATTAGCATACAGCCCCGGTGTTGCAGAGCCTGTGCGCGAAATTGCAGCAGACCCAGCCAATGCATATAAATATACCGGTAAAGGTAATATGGTTGCGGTGATCAGTAATGGTACGGCAATTTTGGGTTTGGGTAATTTAGGGCCATTAGCCTCTAAACCTGTTATGGAAGGTAAGGCGCTTTTATTTAAACGTTTTGCTGGCCTAGATTCTATTGATATTGAAGTTAAGCATCGCACCACCGAAGACTTTATAAATACAGTGGCTAATATTGCCGATACGTTTGGTGGTATTAACTTAGAAGATATTAAAGCGCCAGAGTGTTTTGAAATTGAAAAAGCACTTATTGAGCGTTGCAGTATTCCGGTTTTTCATGATGACCAACACGGTACCGCTATTGTAACTGCGGCAGGTATGCTTAACGCCTTAGAAGTGCAGGGCAAATCAATAGAAGATGCCATTATTGTATGTTTAGGTGCAGGCGCTGCAGCGGTTGCTTGTATGGAGCTGTTAATTAAGTGTGGTGCACTGCGCGAACATATTTATATGCTAGACCGCAAAGGGGTTATTCATACTCGCCGCGATGACTTAAACGAATACAAACAGCTTTTTGCTAACAATACTGATAAGCGTACTCTACAAGATGTAATTGCTGATGCTGATGTGTTTGTAGGTGTATCGGGTCCTAACTTACTTGCACCTGAAGATCTAAAACTAATGGCTGATAAGCCAGTGGTGTTTGCATGTTCAAATCCAGATCCTGAAATTGCACCTGAGCTTGCGCACAGTGCACGTAAAGACTTAATTATGGCAACGGGGCGTTCTGATTTCCCTAACCAAGTTAATAATGTTTTATGTTTCCCGTTTATTTTCCGTGGTGCACTTGATGTACGTGCAAGCGCCATTAACGATGAAATGAAAATAGCCGCTGTCGAAGCTATTCGTAGTATTGCTAAAGAGCCAGTGCCTGAGCAAGTATTAAAAGCAGCGGGTGTAGAAAAGCTCGAATTTGGTGCAGACTACATTATTCCTAAACCGATGGACCCGCGTTTATTACCACGTATAGCCAAGGCGGTTGCTATTGCTGCTGTTGAATCGGGCGTGGCACAAATTGACTTACCGGAAAATTATATGGCGTAATCTATAGCGCTTAAACAAAAAAACCTCAGCA
>NZ_PNDP01000028.1:0-1258 GCF_005886415.1 Pseudoalteromonas sp. S327
AAATATATCAAGAAAACACAGCTGCCTGCTTGACCGGAACTTTCTAATGGGTGACCCCTTTAACTTATAACACCTATCTATGTTCCCGAGCCTGAAGATGAAGCTGTACGCGATTTATCTCGTGCACGCGAAGTGGCAATGAAGGACTTAAAAGATGCCAAATATCAATTAAAGGCGCTGTTGCTTCGCAATAATATCAATTATAAAGGCACTGCGAATTGGTCACAAAAACATTTACGTTGGCTCACTGAGATTGTGCTGCCACACCCCGCTCAGCACATCGTCTTACAAGAATTTTTACACACAATTACCGAACGAATAAGCCGACTTGAACGGCTAGACAATGAACTAACACACCACGTTCACCAGTGGCGTTATTATCCTGTTGTCAAAGCAATACAAGCTATGCGTGGTGTCCGTTTGTTGGTCGCCACTGGCGTTGTTGCTGAGCTTGGCGATTTATCGCGTTTCGACCATCCCCGTAAATTAATGAGTTATCTCGGTCTTGTACCCAGTGAACACTCGAGTGGTGGCAAACGCCATATTGGCGCCATCACAAAATGCGGAAATGGCCGAGCAAGACGCCTTCTTGTGGAAGGTGCACACACTTATCGGTATGCGGCAAATATATCAACAGATATGCAAAAACGACAAGAAGGCTTACCAAAGGACATTATTGATATTGCGTGGAAAGCACAGATTAGGCTCTGCAAACGCTATAAAAAAATGATAGCCAAAGGGAAACACTACAATCTGGTTGTTACCGCCATTGCCCGAGAAATGATTGCGTACATATGGGCTATTGCAAAAGAAGTGGTGCTTACGCCAGTGAATACAAAACTTAGATTGGCAAGAGTACCCGCATGATAAACGTATTAGAGTTAATGCATGGGATCAAGCATCGGGTGTGGCACAACCACCGACGGCGTTAGGATGGCAGTGCAGCTAACGCTGCATTGAACCACGAACATAGACTGAAGACAGGTGCCACGACGAAATAAGTAAGGTCTGCTCTGTTACTAGAAATAGTAATAACCAACGAATATCAGCAAGATAACCGACGACATTACTTGCTTCATCCTATGTATTAACTCGCTCTAATTCGAGCTAAAGTAATTATGGCTTAAAAAGTTAGGCAGGGATCAGTGCGTTTAACTTGACAGTGGGAGTCATACCAACGCCCTAATAATGGGCAAAAAATTGTTGGCTAAAATGTTGAGGAACGAAAACAGCCAACTGTTTTTTGTCCTCATTTATT
>NZ_PNDP01000029.1:0-3231 GCF_005886415.1 Pseudoalteromonas sp. S327
CACGCTACGCGCTAAGAGTCACCTCATAAATTTGGAAAATTCTGATAATATTTTTTAAGTCTAAGTATTTATCTACTCTAGCTATTAACTTCTGTCGCTTGTTTCTGTCACAAAACGCGTTTGGCGTTGTATGGTTAAGCCTCACGGGTAATTAGTACAAGTTAGCTTAATGGCTCACACCACTTCCACATCTTGCCTATCAACGTTGTAGTCTTCAACGGCCCTTCAGAGACTTTAAAAGTCTAGTGAGAAATCATCTCGAGGCCTGCTTCGCGCTTAGATGCTTTCAGCGCTTATCAGTTCCGAACGTAGCTACCGGGCAATGCCATTGGCATGACAACCCGAACACCAGCGGTTCGTTCACTCCGGTCCTCTCGTACTAGGAGCAACCCCTCTCAATTCTCAAACGCCCACGGCAGATAGGGACCGAACTGTCTCACGACGTTCTAAACCCAGCTCGCGTACCACTTTAAATGGCGAACAGCCATACCCTTGGGACCGACTTCAGCCCCAGGATGTGATGAGCCGACATCGAGGTGCCAAACACCGCCGTCGATATGAACTCTTGGGCGGTATCAGCCTGTTATCCCCGGAGTACCTTTTATCCGTTGAGCGATGGCCCTTCCATTCAGAACCACCGGATCACTATGACCTACTTTCGTACCTGCTCGACGTGTCTGTCTCGCAGTTAAGCTGGCTTCTACCATTACACTAACCGTACGATGTCCGACCGTACTTAGCCAACCTTCGTGCTCCTCCGTTACTCTTTGGGAGGAGACCGCCCCAGTCAAACTACCCACCAGGCACTGTCCGTAACCCCGATTCAGGGGCCAACGTTAGAACATCAAAACTACAAGGGTGGTATTTCAAGGACGACTCCACAACAACTAGCGTCGCTGCTTCAAAGTCTCCCACCTATCCTACACATGTAGGTTCAATGTTCAGTGCCAAGCTGTAGTAAAGGTTCACGGGGTCTTTCCGTCTAGCCGCGGGTACACAGCATCTTCACTGCGATTTCAATTTCACTGAGTCTCGGGTGGAGACAGCGTGGCCATGGTTACACCATTCGTGCAGGTCGGAACTTACCCGACAAGGAATTTCGCTACCTTAGGACCGTTATAGTTACGGCCGCCGTTTACCGGGGCTTCGATCAAGAGCTTCGTCCGAAAACTAACCCCATCAATTAACCTTCCGGCACCGGGCAGGTGTCACACCGTATACGTCATCTTGCGATTTTGCACAGTGCTGTGTTTTTAATAAACAGTCCCAGCCACCTGGTCACTGCGGCTCCCGTCCGCTTAGAGAGCAAGTCTCATCACAGATAGGAGCGTACCTTCTCCCGAAGTTACGGTACGATTTTGCCTAGTTCCTTCACCCGAGTTCTCTCAAGCGCCTTAGTATTCTCTACCTGACCACCTGTGTCGGTTTGGGGTACGATTCGGTATAATCTGAAGCTTAGAGGCTTTTCCTGGAAGTATGGCATCAGCAACTTCACACCCTTGGGTGCTCGTCTCGTGTCTCAGCCTAACAGCAACCCGGATTTACCTAAGTCGCTAGCCTACTCACTTTCACATGGACAACCATCGCCATGCTTGCTTAGCCTTCTCCGTCCCCCCATCGCAATTATACCAAGTACGGAAATATTAATCCGTTTCCCATCGACTACGCCTTTCGGCCTCGCCTTAGGGGTCGACTTACCCTACCCTGATTAACATGGGATAGGAACCCTTGGTCTTCCGGCGTGCGGGTTTTTCACCCGCATTATCGTTACTCATGTCAGCATTCGCACTTCTGATACGTCCAGCATACCTCCCGGTACACCTTCAACCGCTTACAGAACGCTCCCCTACCACTCATCCTAAGATGAATCCGCAGCTTCGGTGCATAGTTTAGCCCCGTTACATCTTCCGCGCAGACCGACTCGACCAGTGAGCTATTACGCTTTCTTTAAAGGATGGCTGCTTCTAAGCCAACCTCCTGGCTGTCTGGGCCTTTCCACATCGTTTCCCACTTAACTATGACTTTGGGACCTTAGCTGGCGGTCTGGGTTGTTTCCCTCTTCACGACGGACGTTAGCACCCGCCGTGTGTCTCCCGGATATTACTTTACGGTATTCGGAGTTTGCAAAGGGTTGGTAAGTCGGGATGACCCCCTAGCCTTAACAGTGCTCTACCCCCGTAAGTATTCGTCCGAGGCTCTACCTAAATAGATTTCGGGGAGAACCAGCTATCTCCCGGTTTGATTAGCCTTTCACTCCTAGCCACAGGTCATCCCCTAACTTTTCAACGTTAGTGGGTTCGGTCCTCCAGTTGATGTTACTCAACCTTCAACCTGCCCATGGCTAGATCACCGGGTTTCGGGTCTATACCTTGCAACTATTCGCCCAGTTAAGACTCGGTTTCCCTACGGCTACCCTAATCGGTTAACCTCGCTACAAAATATAAGTCGCTGACCCATTATACAAAAGGTACGCAGTCACCTAACAAGTAGGCTCCTACTGCTTGTACGTACACGGTTTCAGGTTCTATTTCACTCCCCTCACAGGGGTTCTTTTCGCCTTTCCCTCACGGTACTGGTTCACTATCGGTCAGTTGGGAGTATTTAGCCTTAGATGATGGTCCACCTATATTCAGTCAAAGTTTCACGTGCTCCGACCTACTCGATTTCACTTAAAATGTCTTTTCATGTACGGGACTATCACCCTGTATCGTGGCACTTTCCAGAGCCTTCCATTAACACATAATAAGCTTAAGGGCTGTTCCGATTTCGCTCGCCGCTACTATCGGAATCTCGGTTGATTTCTTTTCCTACGGGTACTTAGATGTTTCAGTTCTCCGCGTTCGCCTCGTTAACCTATGTATTCAGTTAACGATACCTGCAAGCAGGTGGGTTTCCCCATTCGGAAATCCTAGTCTCAAGCGCTTTTTACTAGCTTGACTAGGCTTATCGCAAGTTAATACGTCCTTCATCGCCTCCAACTGCCAAGGCATCCACCGTGTACGCTTAGTCACTTAACCATACAACCCAAACGGGTCTTTGTTATGTGACAGTTTAACTTCGCCAGAAGTTAATATTGAATACTAAAGTAGATACCAATTAATCATGAATGATTAAATTGGCACTGAATGATACTGCTATCATTCTTTTTTACTTTTGAAAACTCTGTACAAATAACACTGTTATTCATACGAATTTTATTATCAGCTTTTCCAAATTTTTAAAGAGCATATT